>CALJTN010000262.1 GCA_937976175.1 uncultured Clostridiaceae bacterium
TACTTGAACAAATAAAGAAAGTGGAAAAAGAGTTTAACATGAAAACTGGCATTTTCATGGAGTCCACTGGCGTGTACCACTTATCTCTTTTCCACTTTCTTAAAAATCACAACTTAGAGGCTTATCTTATCAATCCTCTAGTTACTAATTCTAACAAAAATAAAGATATAAGAAAAGTGAAAAATGATAAAAAAGACGCCTTAGCTATTGCTAAAATAGGTAAATTTGAAAATATTAAAGCTTCTAGCTATTTTGATGTTTTTATTTTTACCTTAAAATCTTTATGCCGAGATTATTATAAACTTGTTGATACAAGATCAACATTTAAGAAAAAGTTATCTGCTGACTTACGTATTGTATTTCCAGGATACAATAGTATATTTGCTGATATAACTGGAGTAACTTCAATTGCTATTCTTAAGTGTTATCCAACTCCTCAATCCATTCTTGATGCTCCTAAAGAAGATATTCTAAAAATTCTTAAAGAGTCATCTAAAAAGAATTTGATTTGGTGTAATAACACTTATGATAAATTAATTAAAATTGCTTCTAATGCCACATATATCGCTATATCATCATCAGGATTGTCAATAAAAGTAGCTATTAATATTGGAACTATTGAAGGCTTAAATAAGCAGATAGAACTAATATTAAAAGAAATAGAAAATGTTTCACATAGCACTGATATTTCTTCAAAGTTTAAACAAAATATCCTGTTATTGATGTCCGTACCTGGAGTTGGTTTTGTTTCCGCTGTAACTATACTAACTGAAATCGGAGATTTTGAAGGTTTCTTAAAACCTAAACAGTTAGTTGCGTACTTTGGCATAGATCCTTCTGTTAACGAATCAGGTAAATTTAAAAGCGATAAAGATAAAATGTCCAAAAGAGGTACTCGCTTTGGCCGTAGAGCTTTATATGCAGTAGCGTTAGCTTCTATAAGAACTAAACGTAATGGTGAAGCTAATAATAAAATCTTACTAGACTACTATAAAGACAACCTAAACGGTAAAAAGAAGAAAGTAGCCTTGGTAGCTATTATGCATAAACTTGTAAACTACATTTTTGCTATTCTACGTAACCAAAAAGAATATGAGCAGCGTTTACCAAAGCTTCATCACAAAATGTACCTAGAAAACTCCAATAAACCGGCAGCCTAATCGGCCGCAAAAATTGTTACCAATTCTTGTATTGTTCGCCTTTTGAACAATGCCTTTTTGTCATGCAATTTTTTTAAAATTACTTTTTTAAAAATTTCTATTGACTATTACTAGCTGGTCTATCAATATGTTTCCCGCTGTTATTTGCAAAACTCCTCTATTCCTTTTTTCACAATATCCATAGAACTTCTCCAAAAATTCTTATCATGGATGTCTATACCAACTGACTTGGCAACATCATAGATAGTAGCTTTACCTGTGATGCTCAATAATTTATTATACTTTTCCACAAAGGAAGCCCCTTCCTTTAAGTACATACTATAAAGTCCCTTCGCAAATAACAATCCAAAAGCGTAGGGAAAGTTATAAAAATTTGCATCTGGATAATAGTAATGATTTTTATGAATCCATGCATAGGGGTCTAGTGTGTCTTCTTCAATTGCTTCTCCGTAAGCTTGTTTTTGTGCCCACAGCATTAAAGCTTTTACCTCTTCTAAAGATAACTCGCCCTCTTTCCTTCTTTCAAAAACAGCTTTTTCAAAAATAAATCTTGCATAAATATCTACAATTACAGAACTGCAATTTATAAGCTCAGTATCTAAAATTGCTAATGCTTCCTCTCTGTCAGCAGTTTTTAGTGCTGCCTTCCTTACTAGGTTTTCACTAAAAATTGATGCAGTTTCTGCAAGGGGCATTGGATATGAGGAATTTAAAATACTTTCCTTTTGAAGCATCATTCCATGATAAGCATGTCCAAGTTCGTGAGCTAAGGTACCTACATTTTTAAAATTATTATTATAGGTACACAAAATTCTACTTTCTTTTATGCAATGTAAATTTCTACAGAAAGCTCCTCCTCTTTTTCCTTCTCGTGCTCCCCAATCTATCCATCTATTATCAAAGGCTTTTACTGCCAGTTCCCCCATTTCAGGTGAAAAAGAATTAAAATGCTTAACTATAAATTCTCTTGCTTCCTCAAAGGTAAAATCCATATTTTTACTACCTACAGGAGCCATAATATCATAATATGGAAGTTTGCCTTTACGTCCTAATAACTCTGCTTTCTTTAAATAGTAGCTTTGGAATTCTTTTAAGTTTTCCTCCATAACCTCCATCATAACATTTAAGGTTTTTTCATCCATTCTAGAATCTTCTAAAGTTCTGTGAAGCGGTGATTTATACTTTTTAATTTCACTAAAGGTAATTACTTCCCCTTTTATTGCATTTAAGGCTGTAAGTACTCCCTCCGCAATTTTGTCATTGCTTTTTCTTTCAGCAAAATGTGCTTTCTCTCTAAGTTCCCCATCCTTTGAAAACTGCATGTTTTTAACTTCGTTTATAGATATGCTTTGAACTTTTCCCTCTAGTTCTATTTTTACCTTATGCTTTGCAGTTATTTGACTTCTATATTTTGACCAAGTGCTTGAACCGGTTAATCTCATCTTGGCTATTATCATTTCTTCTTGTTCACTTAACATATGAGCGCTTTTAGTTTTAATTTCCTTAAAATAAAACTCATACTCTTTTAGCTTATGAGAAGACTTTATAGCACTGTCTAAATCCTCCATGTTGCTTATCCACTTTGTAAGGCTAACTTTAACTTCAGTAAGACTAGTGTCCATCTCTTCTATTTTACCTAAATATTTTTTTGCATTAGCATTACTTGCATCTGCTGAAACAGTTAACCCGCAAAAGGCACTTAATCTACTACCTATCTTATAGATTTCCTCAATTTTATCTACATAGCACTCTAACTTTTTAACAATACCCTTATAACTATTTAAATTACTTTTGCTCCAGCTTATTAAGGACTGAATAAGCTCTTCAAATAATTTAATATCATTCTTAAAATCTGCTCCTTCAAAAGAAGAATAAAGTTCCTTTAAACTCCATTTACCTATCTCATTATCCATTATAATCGCTCCCTTTTGTATCATCTAATTTATTGTAAATTATAACATAGTTTGTTATATATTCATATATGCCTTCAACATCATAAAACTTTTAAAGCCGCTTGAGTATTTATATGTAATTTCGTTAAGCGTTTGTAAATAATGTGAATTTTTTATATAATAGAATAGTGTGAAAATGTGAAACATTATTTAATGCTTAAAGGAGATTTGATATTTATGAAAAAGCTTTCTTTATTTATGATTTTAAGTGTATTGATGCTTATCCTTGCTACTGCATGTGTGAAACCAGCATTTAATGGTAGTCGCACCAGTAATGATGTGGAGTTTATAATGAATTATTCAGTTTTGAATTCTACAAAAACCCATGAGATGGAATTAGAAAAAGGTACAACTATTAATGTTATTATAGAAAGTAACTCTGGCCGT
>CALJTN010000263.1 GCA_937976175.1 uncultured Clostridiaceae bacterium
CTATTAATGCTTTTTTAAAACTATAAAAGAGCCGATGCATTTGCAACGACTCTTTTATATAATTATTTCTCGTCTTTGATCATTTCTTCATAGTACTTAGTTACTTCTTCGAATTCTTCATCTTCAGGGATAACTAATTCGCCTGTCTCGTCATCTCCAACTACCTTGAAAAGATATATTGAATCATCTTCAGGATTTTGAACTAACGCATATTCATTATCTTTATAAGTAAATCCATCTACTATTTCACATGGAATTACATTACCATTTTCATCCTCTAAATCTACTGTTAAAGCTTCACCTTCTCCACAACCACAACCGCAGCCTTCATGCTCATGTTCATGATCATGACCTCCGCATCCACAACCTTCATTTTCATGGTCATGTTCTTGACCATCACATCCGCAAGATGTTTTTTTATCTTCATTCATAATGTAATACCTCCTATTTTGAGTATGTTTTAATTCTACCCTTAATTATGGAATTTTAAAAGGGTTTTTTGAAATTTTTTATTAAATTATTGTTAAGAAACCACTAAAGTGGTTAAATTTCAAAGGAAGATGAAATTTCATCCATCTTCCTTTTACTCTTAATTTAAAATACTATTGCTCTTTAGCAAGTCTTTTGTAACTTTCTAATCTTTCCATAGCATCTTTTTCTGTTTTAACAAATAGCTCTTCTGCTACTTCTGGGAATGCTTTTACAAGTGAAGAGTATCTTACTTCGCCCATTAAGTATTCTCTAAATGAAGTAGATGGTTCTTTAGAGTCCAATATAAATGGATTCTTTCCAGCATCTTTTAATTCTGGATTAAATCTATACATACTCCAGTATCCAGCTTCAACAGCTCTCTTAGTTTCAAGTTGTGTACATCCCATTCCAACCTTAAGACCATGGTTGATACATGGAGCATATGCTATTACAAGAGATGGTCCTTTATAAGCTTCTGCTTCTCTTATAGCTTTTAGAGTTTGATTTTTATCAGCACCCATAGCTATTTGAGCAACATAAACATATCCATAGCTCATTGCCATCATACCTAAATCTTTTTTCTTAGTTCTCTTACCTGCTGCTGCAAACTTAGCAATAGCTGCAGTTGGAGTAGATTTTGAAGATTGACCTCCTGTGTTTGAATACACTTCTGTATCCATTACAAGAACATTTACATCTTCTCCAGATGCTAGTACATGGTCAAGTCCACCAAAGCCTATATCATAAGCCCAACCGTCTCCACCAAATATCCATTGAGACTTCTTAACTAAATGATCTTTTTTGTTGAATATTTCTTTTAATGCTTCGTTATTATCTTTTTCAGCTTCTAGTAATGGTAACATTTTAGCAGTTGCAGCTCTAGATCCTTCTGCATCCTGTTTATTTTCAATCCATTCACTTATAGCTGCTTTTAACGCTTCACTTGTATTTAAAGTTAGAGCCTTTGTAGCTGACATTTCAACTTTATCTCTTAACTGGCTAGTTCCAAGGAACATTCCAAATCCAAATTCAGCATTATCTTCGAATAATGAGTTAGCCCAAGCTGGTCCTTTACCACATTCATTAACTGTATATGGTGTAGCTGGAGCACTTCCTCCCCAAATTGAAGAACATCCTGTAGCATTTGATATAAGCATTCTATCTCCATATAATTGAGTTATAAGCTTAACATATGGTGTCTCTCCACATCCAGCACAAGCTCCACTGAATTCCATTAGTGGTTGTTCAAATTGACTTCCTTTAACAGTTGCTGTTCCCATTGGATTTTCTTTTTTAGATAATGTTAAAGCAAATTTCCAATTTTCTCTTTCTACTAATTGTGTTTCATATGGCTTCATAATTAAAGCTTTTTCTTTTGCCGGACATACTTCTGCACAGTTACCACAACCAGTACAATCTTCCATACTTACGCATATAGAGAAGTTATGACCTTCAAATTTCTTTCCGCCTTGAGCTTTTTTACTTACATAACTAGCTGGAGCATTCTTTAGTTCTTCCTCAGATGCTAAGAATGGTCTTATTACAGAATGCGGACATACATATGCACACTGATTACATTGTATACATTTGTCTGCTTGCCATTCTGGTACGCTAACAGCAATGCTTCTCTTTTCAAAAGCAGATGTTCCTGGTTCGAAAGATCCATCTTCTATTCCAACAAATGAACTAACAGGTAAAGAGTCTCCCTCTTGTCTGTTCATTACATCAACTATATTCTTGATGAAATCTGGTCTAGCTGCCTTTGAAGTTTCAATTGTATCCACGGCATTTTTCCAAGTTTCTGGCACTTCAATCTTAACTACTGATTGAATACCTTTATCTATTGCAGCATTATTCATGTTAACAATTTTTTCGCCTTTGTTACCGTAAGATTTAACAACTGCTTCTTTAAGATACTTAACTGCATCTTCTACAGGAATAATGTTTGCTAGTTTAAAGAAAGCCGCTTGCATTATCATGTTAATTCTTCCACCAAGACCTATTTCTTCAGCTATACCTACTGCATTAATGATGTTGAAATTAATATTGTGATTAGCAATATATCTCTTCATTGTGGCCGGTAAATGTTTTTCAAGCTCTTCCATATTCCATGTACAGTTTAATAAGAATGTTCCATCATCTTTAATTCCTTTTAGAACATCATATTTGTCTACATAAGATTGGTTATGACAGGCAACATAATTTGCAGCGCTAATTAAATATGGTGATTTTATAGCTTTCTTACCAAATCTTAAGTGAGAAACTGTTATTCCACCTGATTTTTTAGAATCGTATGAGAAATATGCTTGAGCATACATATCTGTATGGTCTCCTATAATTTTTATAGCATTCTTATTAGCTCCAACAGTACCATCTGATCCAAGTCCCCAGAATTTACACTCTATAGTTCCTTCAGGAGTTGTTGTTATAGCTTGTCCAATTTCAAGGGATTTATTAGTAACATCATCTACTATACCTATAGTAAATCCTGTTTTAGGAGCGTCTGCTTTTAAAGCATCATATACAGCAACAATTTGAGCTGGAGTAGTATCTTTTGAACCTAGTCCATATCTTCCACCAACTATAACTGGTCTGTTTTCTTTTTCGAAATAAGCATTTCTAACATCTTGGAATAATGGTTCTCCAATTGAACCTGGTTCTTTTGTTCTATCGAGTACTGATATTTTCTTAACTGTACTCGGTATGTATTTAAAGAAATGATCTAATGAGAATGGTCTATAAAGGTGTACTTTAAGCACTCCAACCTTTTCTCCCTTTGCATTTAAATAATCTATAGTTTCTTCTATGGTATCACAAACTGAACCCATTGCTATAATCATTCTATCTGCATCAGGTGCACCATAGTAATTGAATAAGTGGTAGTCAGTTCCTATTAATGAATTTATTTTTCCCATATATGTTTCAACTTTTTCTGGAAGAGCGTCATAGAATCTATTTGAAACTTCTCTTCCTTGGAAGTAAATATCTGGGTTTTGAGCTGTTCCACGAGTTACAGGATGCTCTGGATTTAGTGCATTGTTTCTAAATGCTTCTAGTGCTTCTTTATTTAAAAGACTTCCTAAAGTTTCATAATCCCAAGCCTGAATTTTTTGGATTTCATGAGATGTTCTAAATCCATCAAAGAAATTTAGGAATGGAATTTTTCCTTCAATAGCTGTTAAGTGAGCAATTGGTGATAAGTCCATTACTTCTTGTACACTTCCAGATGCAAGTAATGCAAATCCCGTTTGTCTAGTAGACATTACGTCTTGATGATCTCCAAAAATAGAAAGAGCGTGAGTAGCTAGAGCTCTAGCACTTACATGGAATACTCCAGGTAATAATTCTCCTGCAATTTTGTACATATTTGGAATCATTAATAATAAACCTTGAGAAGCTGTAAACGTTGTAGTTAATGCTCCTGATTGAAGTGAACCATGAACTGCTCCTGCTGCTCCTGCTTCTGATTGCATTTCCATAAGTTTAACTTTTTGACCAAATATATTCTTTCTTCCTTGAGCTGCCCATTCATCACAATATTCTGCCATATTTGAAGATGGTGTTATAGGGTAAATTGCTGCCACATCAGTATATGCATAAGCAACGTGTGCTGCTGCTGCATTACCGTCCATAGTTTTCATTTTTCTCATTTAATATACCTTCTTTCTTTAATAATATTATAAAAAGGTGTTTAAAAGCTTCGCAGGGCTATTTTATATTAAAATAACTCTACACTTAAAGATAATAGCTTTTAATTAGTTCTTATGCAAAACTAACGAACACTTCTCAGTGTTCGCTAGACATGATAGACTTTTACAAACTATGTAATTCACAGATTATCTCTTTATTCCATAGTATTCTATATTTATACAATTAACCTTATTTAACCAAGCTTTTCTTTATTTCTTCCGCATAACCTATT
>CALJTN010000264.1 GCA_937976175.1 uncultured Clostridiaceae bacterium
TTTATATACTACTTTAGTAGTATATAAAATTACACTTATAGGGCATGTGGAAAGAATTTGGAGGTCATACAATAATAGTAGAGAAACTATAGCATGAGTTAATAGTATCAATATAAAAGTCTAAGGGGAGAGCTATAATGAAAAAGAAAAAGTTCTTAATGACTATTTTAATAGCTAGCAGTGTTTTCTTGGGGACTGGATATGCATGGTGGGCAGACGGATTAGAAATAGAGGGAATGGTTTCGACAGGAGAATTTAAGGTGGTCGGAATACCTTCACAGTCGCCAGAATACGCCCAAAATGCGAGTGAGCATGAAGGGTTAAAAAGTTTATCTTACGATATGTCAGATCTATTTCCAGGAAGAATTTATGAGTTTGGAGCAGAATTCAAAAATGTAGGAAGTATACCAGCTGTTGTTGAAGAAATTAACATTATCATGAAAGAAGCGCTAAAAGATGATACAGCAGAAAAGATTACAACAAAAGGCAGTGTTAGGATAGTAGGAGGTTCTAATGAGCTAGAACCAATCACTATAGATACGACTATTAAAGAACTAGAAACAGAGCTGGCAACAGAATTTGGGTCATTTAATGATTGGAAATTAGAGCCTGGAGAATCTTTAGTCTTTGAAAAGTGGAAAGTCGCTCTACCTAAAGCAAAGTATAATGAGAGTAGCAAAGAGAATGAATATGAAGGTAAAAATGTGAGCTTTGATTTAGAGATAGTATTTAAACAACATAATCAACAATAAGATAGAAAAGAGTAAGGGGAGGAGGAGCAGAATGCGTATCAAAAAGTTTAGCCAAAGATTTAAAAAATCCTATAGATTAATAGTTATGATGATGATTATAGTTAGTTTATTAGGCGTAAGTTATGGGTATTGGTCAGAGATAAATACAATTCAAGCAGAAGTCAAGACGCCTAAAGTAGAGTTAGGGTGTGTTGAGATGGCAACGGTGGCATATGAGGATGATATAGAGGTTTATCGAGATGATGATTTAAGTGAAGAAAGTGAAATGTATTCAAAAAAACGAGGGGATAAAGATGAGAATACCTTTAATATAGTGGTAGAAGCTATAGCAGGAAGTGATTCTGATATTCTCATAGAATACGTAGATTATGAGATCTTTTTTGTTAAGAATACTCAGTCATTTAAAGAAGAGATTTTATTAGAAAGTGATAAGAAATCTAACGGTAATAAGAATTCAATCAATAAGCTAGATGTGAAAGTTACTCCATTAGCACAAAACACTAAGATGAAACAATATAGTTTTGAAATAAAAATGAGTGATTCTAAACTTAAGAACTCATTAAAAGAACATGGTAGTGGTTGTACAATGGGAGATTTAAAGATTAAATTAAACTTTATTCAAGAAGGAATGCCAGAGGGGGAAGGGTGGCAATATTTTGTTGAGAAGGTATATAAAGTGAGATTTATTGAGCTTATGAATATGAACCAAGAAAATGTATTGGGTGCTAGTCAATTAGGATCAGAAGGTATTGAACCAAGAGAAATACTAACAGTTGATGGAGAACTGACAAGTGGTACGACATCAGATAGTGGAGCACCAGCAAGTGTTACAGTACCCGATTGTGAAGAACCAACAAGCGGTACGGAACCAGAAAGTGATGCACCAACAGGCAGTGCAGCACCAATAAGCAACACAGCACCAGAAGGTGGGGTATCAACAGACAGTACAGTAACAAATAGTGGAGAATCAAGTAGTATATCAGCTGATAGTGATACTGCTTAATAAAGTTCGAGAGTAAGTGGTATTAAAATGATAAATAAGTATTTATAATGAGTTTTAAATAAATTTACAGAGTAAGAAGGAAATTACATGATAGGGGAGATTAGAAATAGTTTATATAAAAAAATAGCGCTTTTTTGGGGAGTAATGCTGATTGTATTATATGGTATTGAAAACTCATTTTTACTTAATAGGATAGGAAACACTGTATTTACTTATGGGATAAAGCCTAGCTATTTTATTGTCTTAGCTTTTTTAATCCAGTATAAAATCCCTAAGATTCATTTAGTAGGTAAGGCAACTTATAAGAGTACTGTATATGCGTGGGCATTTAACTGTGGCATTATATACATGAGTATTAATATACTAGGTGGAGTGATACAGGGATTTGGAAAGAGCCCTTATAACCAAACTTTGACAGGGATAATAACAAATGTTTTTGTAATAGGAACAGCGCTTATAGGTAGAGAAAGTATCAGAGCTTATATAACTAGCAGTTTTATGCGCAAGAGAAACCAGTGGGCGCTTGTGAGTATTGTTATATTGATGACGTTAACGAATATAAGGCTTACAAGATTTATGGGGATAGGCAATATAAAAGATTTTACTATTTTTTGCGCCGAGGCGCTGCTCCCAGAACTATGTAATAATATTTTAGCTACTTATTTAGTATTATATGGAGGAAAAGGAGCTTCTATTATTTACTTAGGAATCATAGAGGGAGCTACTTGGCTTTCACCTATCTTACCAGCTATGAATTGGTTGGGGAAGGGTGTTGTTGGGATGATGGTCCCTGTATTTTGCCTCATTTATGTAACAAATGCCTATATGAAAATGTCTAAGGAAATAAAGGTGCATAAAGAAAAGCAAGAGCGTTTGTGGCAGTGGGTGCCGGAAGCTGTAGGGTCTATATTATTGATATGGTTTACGGCAGGAGTATTTGCGGTTTATCCCTCGGTTATTGCCACGGG
>CALJTN010000265.1 GCA_937976175.1 uncultured Clostridiaceae bacterium
CTACTCCCACATTGATGCATGGAAATGATTTTGAAGCAAAAATGAATACTGATAAAGTTTTATGTATTACCATACTTGTTGATAATGTTCCAATTGAAGTCAACCTTTCCTTTGATAAGTTTTAATTACATAATACGGAAATGAAATACGGTGAAGGTGGTTATTTTTGGGTAGACACCGTTGAAGGAGTAAATGTGGTACTTCTTGGTGGTGAGGCTAAAGGCAAAAATAGATATGATTTAAAGGTAAGTGGGAAATATTTAATTAAAGAAATTATTGAAAATGGGTTAAAAGAAGAAGGCGGGTATACAGATTATTGGTTTCCTAAAAAAGGGGAAGAAGAAGCCTCGCCAAAGAGAGGATATAGTAAAGCCTTTAAAGAATTTAATTGGGTTGTTGGTACGGGAAATTACGTTGATGACATAGATAAATTTATTGCAAATGAAAAGGCTACCTTAAGGAAATCCTTTACAGAAAATGTAATAGAATTTGTAATTATAGTTATAGTTGCTCTGGGACTATCTGTGATTATTGCATATTATCGTAGTAAAAAGATATCAGATCCTATCTTAATTATAAGTAGACTAGTAGATAAGACAGCAAAACTTGATTTATCTTATGATAAAGATTATGATGGAATTTTGGAATATAAAGATGAAACAGGAATCATTGCACGAGCGGTTATTGATTTAAGAAATGTATTAAAGGATATTACAATTAATTTGCAAAACAATTCTCAGGAAGTTCTTCAATATTCAAAAGATATGGTTGTTGCTACGGATGAAACTGTGCAATCCATAGAAGCAGTATCTGTTGCAATTGAGGAATTAGCAAAGGGTGCAACAAATCAAGTACAAGATGCGCAAAGTGGTTCTAGTGAACTTTCAAACCTTGCGGTAGAGATTAACACTGCTGTAAATAGTTCAGAGCTCCTAAAGAATTATTCAAATGAAACTAAATTAGTAAATGCAGAGGGCCTAAAGTCTATGAAAGTGCTTACTGAAAGATTTAGGGAAAGTAATAAATCAAATGAAGAAGTAGTGGAAAATATATCTGTGCTTGCAAATAAATCAAATTCCATAGGGAAAATTATAAGTACTATACAAGCTGTAGCAGAACAAACAAATCTTTTAGCATTAAATGCAGCTATAGAAGCAGCTAGAGCTGGTGAAGCTGGAAAAGGATTTGCAGTGGTGGCTGAAGAAGTAAGAAAACTTGCAGAAAAGACTGCAGAAGCTACTAATGAAATTACAGCAATGATTGGTGAGATCCAAGGGGAAATTAATAAAGTTACATTAAACATCAATAAGGGCGCAAACATAAATAAAGAAGCAAACTTATCTATGGAATTGTCACAAGAATCTTTTCATAGCATTGAAAAAGCTATTGCTAATATGATTACTCAAATAGATACATTGGGTTCTAACATAAGCCATGTAGATAAAAATAAAGATAGAGTATTACAATCTATAGAAGGAATATCAGCAATATCGGAAGAGTCTGCAGCTTCCACTGAAGAAATTGCCGCTTCCATGGAAGAACAAACTAGTGTCATGGAAGAAATTTCAAATACTGCTGAAAATCTTGAGAAGATTGCAGTTAAATTAGATGAAATAGTACAGAAATTCATATTATAATAAATTGAAATTTTAAATGTAAAGAGCATAGAATAAAAAATACCTTTCGTGGATAATCTAATCCTAGAAAGGGGGGTTATTAATGCCGAAGAAACCTACGAAAATGAATATACAGCACGACTTAAATAAAAGACACAATAAGCCTGGAATCAAGGATGCTGATGGTGAACCAGTTAATAATAAACCAATAAAAGAAGCTAAACAAACATTCCGTTAAAAAAGAGCCATAGGGCTCTTTTTTATTTATAAAACTATTTATTAGGTTTATTACCTCTAAATCCATAATGAGTTGAAACTGTTCTTCCAATACTAGTAATCTTTCCTGTTATGCATCCACGACAATGAGCAGGCGTATCACCGGTACATATTTTACCAGGATATAGTGCATAATGTTTTCTGTATTCGCCTTCTGTAACATTAGGCATAACTACATTGGCACCACTTTGAAGAGCTATTAGTCTTCCGTTTTTATTTAAGGATTCCATAGCCGTTGTTGCAGGTATGTTAATATCTGGCAGAAGCAACCGTGTTAGAGCCATGACTTTAAGAGCCATAGTAAACTCTTTACCCTTAGCACTTGCAAGTGGTGTATCTTCGTTAGGGATAAATGGGCCTATGCCTAGCATGTCTGCATTAATTTCCTTGAAAAATAATAAGTCATCTGCATAGGATTCTATAGTTTGGTTTGGAAGACCAACCATAACACCTGTGCCAACCTCAAAGCCTAAATCTTTTAAAAATTTTAAACAATTTAATCTATTCTCGTGGCTCATGCCGGGATCTAGATCTTCATATAATTTCTTATCGGTTGTTTCAATCCTTAAAAGATATCTATCAACCCCAGCTTCTTTAAAAGCCTTGTATTCATCATAAGTTTTTTCGCCTATACTCAAAGTTAGGGCTAAGTCTAAAGCTTTAATAGCCTTTATTATACTGACAATCTTGTCAGTAGTGTAATAATCATCTTCACCACCTTGAAGTACTATGGTTTTATAACCAAAAGACTTAGCTTTAGTAGCAAAGTCTAGAATTTGTTCTTCTGTTAGTCTATATCTAACTAAGTTTTTATTATCACGCCTAAGCCCGCAGTAAAGACAGTTTCTTTTACATATATTAGTAAACTCAATAAGACCTCTAAGATGAACTTCATCACCTAAATAGTTTTTTCGGACTTCATCCGCTGCGTTAAATAATTCTTGATCTACATCATTACTACTTAAAATAGAGATGATTTCTTCTTTGTTTAATTTATGTTCTGTTTTTGCCTTACTTATAATTTGAGATAATTTCATCATTAACTGCTACCTCCTAGTATTCCCCTTTTATTTATATGGGATACAAAACAATTATTAAATGTTTTGTATCAAATGTTTAGTGTTAAGACTATCATAATAGTATAAAAAATATATGTAAAGATAAAACAAGAAAATATTATAATATATTATTAAAATTAGAGTTACACTAGTAAAAGAATTATTATTAATTGACTTAGCAAAAGAAAAATGTTACTATAAAGATACAATTTAATTGGATGCGATTTAAATTAAGAGAATAAAAATAAAGGAGAGATTATTTATGAATAAAGTTGAGATTTATACAAGCAATACTTGTGGATATTGTCATATGGCCAAAGATTTTTTTAAGGAAAACAATATTGAATATATAGAACATAATATCTCGGAAGATTCAGAAGCAAAAAAAGCACTTATCAAAAAGGGCTATAGATCAGTCCCAGTAATAGATATAAATGGAGAAGAAATGCTGGGGTTTGATAAGGAAAAAGTTGTTGCTATGTTAGGGATATAAAAGTAATAACGTGTATACGTTATAAAAAGTTAGCATTTTAAATGAACTATATAAGTAGCAAATAAATAGTTTTAAACAGCTATCTATTTGCTACTTTTTTATTTTATATGAATTTATACAAGTTAATTTGGAAGGTATTATATATTGCTTTTACTTGTGGTAGTAACTCTTTACTTATTAGAAGATGTGTGTATAGTTAAAGGATAATAAAAATGTATATATTTAAAGGATAATAAAAATATTGACATGTACAAGGTTACCTGTTAGAATATTAAGAGTAGTCACTAGGTGACAAATAATTAATTGGTCTTTGAAAATTAAACAGAGAAATAGGTAAAGAAACGAAATGATATTTCGTTAAACCAGTTAATTACTTTAGTAAAAGTAAATTTTTAGTTGTAAAACTAAAAAGAATTGTAATGAGCTTGCGTACCAACTAACGTTGGTGACCAACTTAACAGTTGGCGCAGATTATAACATTTCAATGAAAAGTGTAAACTTTTAAATTGAGAGTTTGATCCTGGCTCAGGACGAACGCTGGCGGCGTG
>CALJTN010000266.1 GCA_937976175.1 uncultured Clostridiaceae bacterium
TATCTCTCCAGGTTTTACATCTCTTAAGAATTCTGCACCTACTGCGTCTAGTGCACAACTTTCTGATGCAATAACATAACTAGTGCCTATGGTCCCTATGCAAAGAGGCCTAATGCCATTTTGATCTCTAACGCCTATTAGTTTCTCCTTTGTAAGCATGACAATTCCATAGGATCCCTTTATAGCCTGCACCGCATCTACTACGGCCTGCTCTATACCTTTTTTTGCACCTCTAGCAATTAAGTTTAATATAACTTCTGAGTCTATCGAGGTTTGAAACATATAGCCACAATCCTCTAACAATTCTCTGATAACATCTGCATTTACTAAATTCCCATTATGTGCAATAGCTATGTCTCCTAGCTTAAACTTACTTAAAAGTGGCTGTGCGTTTTTTACCGCGCTACCTCCCGTGGTGGAATATCTAACGTGTCCAATAGCAGCGTGTCCTTTCATTACTTTAAGTTTTTCCTCATTGAAAACATCACATACCAGCCCCATGTCTTTTTCACAAATAAGGGTAGCTCCATCAGAATATACTATTCCAGCACTTTCTTCTCCTCTATGCTGCAACGCATAAAGCCCATAGTAAGTTAAAGATGCAACATCTAAATTTTTATCCGGTGAAAAAATTCCAAATACACCGCACTCCTCTTTAAACTTATCTTGTTCTGGAGTGGATATTTTATCTAATTCCATAATTCTATTCAAATAAAGCCCTCCCTATTATAGTATAGGGCAGATAACAATTATGAATTATTACCCTCCCTACTAGCCCCCTATTTGTGATTAATTCTACTTAAAATCTCCTCATAGGCTTCTGTAACATTACCTAAATCTCTTCTAAATCTATCCTTGTCCAGTTTTTCTCCAGTTTTAACATCCCAAAATCTGCAAGTATCTGGTGATATTTCATCTGCCAAAAGTATTTCTCCATTAAATCTTCCAAACTCTAATTTAAAATCTATTAAATTAATATCTTGCTTAAAGAAAACTTCCTTTAGGATATCATTTATTTCTGATGCTATGTCATAGATTACTAATAATTCTTCAAAAGTAGTAAGTCCCAAAGCTACTGCATGGTAATCATTTATAAGCGGGTCTCCTAATTCATCATTTTTGTAGCTTAATTCAAAAACTGTAGTTTTTAATTCAGTTCCTTCGGCTATACCATATCTTTTTGCCATACTACCAGCTGCTACATTTCTCACAATTACTTCTAGAGGCACTATTTCAACTTTTTTGCAAAGTTGCTGCCTATCACTTATCTTTTTAATGAAATGAGTTTTTATACCTTTTTTCTCTAATAGCTCAAATAACATAGAAGTTATAGTGTTATTTAATACTCCCTTGTTCTCAATTTCAGCCTTCTTAATTCCATTAAAAGCTGTTGCATTGTCCTTATAATAAACTATAACCTCATCTTTTTTATCTGTGCTAAATATTTTTTTAGCCTTTCCTTCATATAATAATATTGAATTTTCCATCAATAATCACTCCTTAATATTAAAATTTATAAAATAAATCCTTTTACCTCCCAATCAAACTTTTATGATATTCAATAAAAAAGATTACACCATTAAAGAAGTCTTCTAATGGTGTAATCTCGAATTAAGGGTATAGTATATAAACCCTATGTATAAGGTTGATTCAAGATCCACCAATAGTGAGAAGTTGACGGCCTCTCGTAGAAACTTCTTAGCCATATTCTAAGAAATATATTGATGAACTAATTATTAATTTATATTTTTATCTTAACACCTATTTTCCCCCAAGTCAATACATTCTCAATAGTTTTAATGTAATCGTTCGTATTTATATCTGTATACGTATAATATACTACATTAATAATTATTATTGTTCGTGTTTTTTCTTTTAATCCAACTTTTTACCTGTTTTTCTATTTTACCAGTACTATAATGCTTTTATAAGCAAATTCCCCTACCAGAAAAAAATCTTTTTTGATATAATAAGTTGAATAATTTATATTAGGAGTGATATTATGTGGAGTTTTCTTTTTTTCATTGGTATGATAATTTTGGCTTTTATGGTTTCTAGAAATAATTATAAAAAAAGGTCCTTAACTTTAATGGACAATTTACAGAGTTTTACTGAGTATTTAAAAGATACTTACTATTCCCTTTCAATTCCTCATCAAGAGAATTTTATGAATTCCCTTACCGAAAAAGATAAATCCTATTTTCAGCTCTTAATAACTGACAAAATTACATACAAACTAAACACTTGGACAATTAGTCAGCATATGATAAAGCAGGAAGAATTTATGATAGATTTAAAAAAATACAAAAAACAGTAAGTGCATAACTAGTACACTTACTATTTTATTTATATTCTATTTAAAATAGTTTACTCCCGCTTCAAATATTTTTTGATCCTTTTCACCAACAATATTCTTTAAGGTGTTTACCCCCACCCTTTCAGAGTGCCCCATCTTACCAAAAATTCTTCCGTCTGCACTAGTAATTCCTTCAATAGCATACATCGAACCATTGGGGTTAAATTTTATATCATAACTTGGTCTGCCACTAAAGTCTACGTATTGAGTGGCTACTTGGCCCCTCTCAAATAACTTTTTAATTACTTCTTCACTTGCTACAAATCTACCTTCCCCATGTGATACTGGGATAGTATGTGTATCTCCAATTCTTAAATTATTAAGCCAAGGAGACAGAGTTGAAACCACTTTAGTTTGTACCATACAAGATACATGTCTTCCAATTTCATTGTAAGTTAGCGTAGGGCTATTTTCGTCTATTTCCCTTATTTCTCCGAAGGGCACAAGACCTAATTTAATTAATGCTTGGAAGCCATTACATATGCCTATCATCAATCCATCTCTATTCTTTAATAATTCACTTACTGCTTCTTGTACCCTAGCGTTTCTAAAAGCAGTAGCTATAAATTTTCCTGACCCATCCGGTTCATCACCTGCACTAAATCCACCCGGTAGCATCACTATTTGAGACTTACTTATACCCTTAACAATACTCTCTATAGATTCTTCTATATGCCTTGGAGACAAATTTTTAATTACTAAAGTTTCTACCTTCGCTCCTGCCCTTTCAAAGGCTTTCTTTGAATCATATTCACAATTAGTTCCTGGAAACACTGGAATAAATATTCTCGGTTTCGCTATTTTAATGGAAGGCGACTTTACTCCACCTCCATAACATTTTTCCCCCTCAGCACAGGATTCTATTTGTTCTTTTACCTCTGATTTTTTAACATTAGTTGCAAATACTTTTTCAAGTGGTGCTTCAAAGGCCTTTAAAGCTTCCTCAATACTTATTTGTGCTTCACATACCTCTATTACTGGACTTACCTGCGTATATCCGATTATTTTGATATTTGTGCCCTCAAAGTACTCAGCAATATCCGCATCCTCAGATATTTCCATGGCAATACTACCGTAATTAGCATCAAATAAGGCTTCTATACTTATCTCATTAATAAATTTAAACCCTATTTTATTTCCAAAACACATTTTGCTAATTGCCTCTACAAGTCCACCCTGTTTTATAGTGTGGGCTGATAAAACTTTCCCACTACCTATCATTTTATTAATAAGCTTATAATTTGCCTTAAGCTCCGAAAGATTAGGTATTCCGTCTTCGCCTCTTTTAGCAGACACTAGTACTACTACACTGTTAGCTTTTTTAAAATCAGGTGAAATAACCACATTAACATCTACCACATTTATAGCAAAAGAAACTAAAGTTGGTGGGACATTTAATTCATTAAAGGTTCCTGACATACTATCCTTGCCACCAATAGCCGGTATACCAAATTCTCTTTGTGCGTATAAAGCTCCGAGTAGAGCTGAAAAAGGTTTTCCCCACTTATATGGATCTTTACCCAGTCTCTCAAAATACTCTTGAAAGGTCAGTCTTATTTTTTTATAATCCCCTCCAGAGGCTACAACCTTTGCAACAGATTCTATAACTGCATACATTGCTCCATGGAACGGACTCCAAGTAGAAAGCCTAGGATTATATCCATAGGACATTATAGTGCCCGTAGTGGTGTCTCCACTTAACACTGGAAGTTTTGCTACCATAGCTTCGCTTGGTGTGCTTTGATATTTTCCTCCAAAAGGCATAATAACCGTTCCAGCTCCTATGGTACTATCAAATCTCTCTACTAACCCCTTTTGACTACATACATTTAAGTCTTGCAAATTAGAAACCCACAATTCCTTTATTGATCTTTTACTCTCCACCTTATCCTTTAATGAGGAATTAAAATAATCCTCATTAGTAGGGCATGCTACTTTCACATCAATGTTTTGTTTTACACCGTTAGTATCAAGAAATTCCCTACTTAAATCAACTATTGTTTTTCCCTTCCAATGCATCTTCAGTCTTTTTTCTTCTATTACTTCTGCTACTACCACGGCTTCTAGATTCTCATTTTCTGCATAGGCTATAAAGGCTTCCACATTTTTCTTATCTATTACAACCGCCATACGTTCTTGTGATTCTGATATGGCAAGCTCCGTGCCATCTAAGCCCTCATATTTTTTAGGAACCACATCTAAGTTTATTGAAAGTCCCTCAGCCAGTTCTCCTATGGCTACTGAAACTCCACCTGCTCCAAAATCATTACATCTTTTAATCATTGTTGTAACTTCTGGATTTCTAAATAATCTTTGTATTTTTCTCTCTGTAATGGCATTGCCTTTTTGAACTTCCGCTCCAGAAATTAAAATAGAGTTCTCTTTATGTGCCTTTGAAGAACCTGTGGCTCCACCACATCCATCTCTACCAGTTCTTCCCCCTAAAAGTATAATCAAATCTGTTGGTGCAGGCACTTCCCGTATAACATTATCAAAGGGTGCTGCTGCAATTACAGCTCCTACTTCCATTCTTTTAGCAGCGTATCCTTCGTCATATATTTCTGATACATGTCCTGTAGCAAGCCCAATTTGGTTACCATAAGAGCTATATCCATGAGCTGCCTCTAAGGTTATCTTTCTTTGAGGAAGCTTTCCCTTAATGGTATCTTCAACTTTCATTCTTGGATCCCCACTTCCTGTAACCCTCATAGCTTGATATACATAGCTTCTACCTGAAAGCGGATCTCTTATGGCTCCTCCGAGGCAAGTAGCTGCCCCTCCAAATGGTTCAATCTCTGTAGGATGATTATGGGTTTCATTTTTAAACATAACGAGCCACTTTTCTGCCCTATTATTAATGTTAGCATCAACAATTATGCTACAAGCATTTATTTCTTCAGAAACATCAAGATCCGTGAGTTCGCCCTTTTTTCTTAATTCTTTCATGCCTATTACAGCTAGATCCATCAAACATAAATCCTTCTGTTTTTCTTTGTACACAAAATTCCTAACCTTCAAATAATCCTCATAGGCTTTTTTAATAGGAACTGAAAACTTCCCATCTTCAATTTTTATATTTTTTATATTTGTATTAAAAGTAGTATGGCGGCAGTGATCTGACCAATATGTATCTATCACCTTTATTTCCGTAATTGTTGGATTCCTCTTTTCGGTTTTCTTAAAGTATTCCCTGCAAAACTTTAGATCTTCAAAATTCATAGCAAAACCATGCTCATCCATAAAACATTGAAGAGTACTTTCATCCATATCTATAAATCCATCTAAGATTTTTACATCTTGAGCCTTTTTTATTTCAACATTAAGATTGTCTGGCTTTTCCATTGAAGCTTCTCTAGAATCTACGCTATTAATACAGTATTTCTTTATTTTTTGAAATTCCACCTTAGAAATTTCCCCCTGAAGCACAATAACTTTCGCTGCCGCCACCTCTGGTCTTTCACTTTGAGTAAGCATTTGAATACACTGAGCTGCCGAATCAGCTCTTTGGTCATATTGACCTGGTAAATACTCTACAGCAAATACCCACTGATTTTCATTTACCACTAACTCCTCGTCATAGACATAATCTACAGTGGGTTCAGAAAATATGGTACTTCGTGAGTTATTATATTCTTTCTCTGATATTCCAGAAATATCGTATCTATTTATTATTCTTAAAGAATTCAATCCTTCTATACCCAAATTCACCTTCAAATCTTCAAGTAGTTTTTTGCTTTCTACATTATAGTTCGGTTTTTTCTCAACAAATACTCTATAAACATTTTCTATCATAGTAGCACCCCTCTATATAAAGTAATTTCACGAACATTTAATACGTATTTATATTTATAATTCGTTATATTCAATTATAGTACACTTTACCCTATAATTAAAGTTTTATTTTTAAGAATTGTACAAAAAAAGAAAAACACTACGTCTGAACGTAGTGTTTCCCACATATGTGAGATAAGTCTATAAGCCGAGTTCTGTATTTGACAATCATCTATCTAGGCCTATTGTTACCAATAAGCTCAAGCGATACACCCGAGAACGAGACGGGCCGTCCCATATAGTTCTCCTATTCGATCTTGCTCCAAGTGGGGTTTACATAGCCGCAAAGTCGCCATTGCGCTGGTGAGCTCTTACCTCGCCTTTCCACCCTTACTAGTATATTCTGTGGTTTAGCAAGCTAACCCACAAGAATACCTTTAGCGGTATATCTCTGTTGCACTTTCCTTAGAGTCGCCTCCACTGGGGGTTACCCAGCACCCTGCCCTATGGAGCTCGGACTTTCCTCTCCTGACCTACTGATTAATCAGTGTTCAGCAGCGATTGTCTGGCTTACTCACAAAACTTATAATACCATACTATGCAATAAAAATCAAATGGTATTTTATTCCATAATACACATTCAAATAAATAATTTATTTGAATGTGCCTAAACTATTTAAACTTATATACATCCTTCGTATATTCTGAAATTAGCACATCATTATGATATCCCTTATCCCTTAATTGCTTTTCTAATTTCTTTCCAAAAATTCTAAAAGGAGTCCATTCTGTTATAAAATGGCCCGCATCAATTAATGCTATACCTTCTTCCCTCAAATCACTAACACCATGATATTTTGTATCTCCTGTAATTATACAATCCACTTGTAAGGTTCTGCTTATCTGAAAAAAATCTTCTCCACTGCCATTTATAACAGCAATAGTTTTTATTAATTTATTGTCCTCTCCTACATATCGGATATGCTCAGCATTAAAGAACTTCTTAACCTTTTCACATAGATCCACTAATGCAATAGGGTCCTTACTGGTTACTAGCCTTCCAAGACCATTATAACCACTATTATAACCTAAGACTCTTGAGGGCTCAATTACCTTATGTTCAGTAAATCCTAAGATTTCTGTAGCAATATCATTAAGCCCGCCTTCAACAGAATCTAAATTGGTATGACTTGAGTAAACATTAATATCATTTTTTATGAGTTCAATAATTTTTTTGCCTACCAAGGTATCACGCGTTATGGTTTTTGGTTTTATAAAAAGTAGTGGATGATGAGTCAATATAAGATTACATCCTTTACGCTTTGCCTCGCAAATTACATCCATAGTGCAATCTAGCGCAATTAAAATTTTTGTAACCTCAGCATCTTTATCCCCAACCATTAGTCCTACATTATCATAATCTTCCTTTAGTATAACTGGTGCGTAGTGCTCCATAATTTGCTCAATAGTTCTTACTTTTAAAAACATTTTAAAAACTCCTTAAGTCTGATTATAATATCATGAAGCTGCATTTTCCTGTTTTTTGATGAAAGCTTATCCTCATTTAAAGTATCATATATCTGTGAGTATTTTTGCAATTTATGCTCTATAAATTTTTGCATTACTAAGTGTTTTTTCTCTAACAATATCTTGCTTATCTCATAGTATATAGTATCCATCACTACTGGTTTATTATTGTATTTAGCCTTAATAATCTCATAAAACTTACCGTCATCCATACAAATCTCTTCATCCAGGATGTCATATCCAGTACTATACAAATATTCTCTCAAAACCTCAGCATTTTGAACTGGCTGAAGTATCATATATTTTAACTCTTTAACAACCTTGAGGTCAGCTTCTAAGATATCTCTTATTAAATTACCACCCATTCCTGCAATAATAGCTACTTGCACCTCGCCCTTTTTAACTGTAGATAACCCACTTCCCAGCCTACAGCTAATTTGGTTACTCACATTATTGCTAAGAACATTATTCGTCGCCTTCTCAACAGGTCCTTTATTTATATCAGAAGCAATAGCACTTTCTATTATACTATTTTTTACTAAGTAAATAGGAACATACCCATGGTCCGTGCCTACATCTACAACACTATTACATTCTTCTATCATACTTGCAATTGTTTTTAATCTTATACTAAGTTCCATAGTTTTCACCCTTATCTAAAGTTAATTAATATTTTAAACTGCATAATTAAAAATATTGTTGCTATAATTAATGACAAATAAATATATTTGTATGCTGATTTCCTATCATACTTGGCATAAAAATAGCTTGCGTAATACATGCAGAAAAGCAAGGCCATATTTAGTACTCCATAAATGCTCTGCGTAAATGCAAATTGTTTGCCTGTACCTATTTTTATAGGGTTAAACTTTGCGTCAAAGTTTAACGGCATAGTATTAGGTAGGTTTTGTTTTAGATATAATATAAGTGGATTTAAAGTTAATATCAATATAACTATACTTACTAAAACTAGAGGTAAAATAAAATGCTTATCTTTATGAAGATTATAGCTATGATTAACTTTATATTTCCACTCTACTTGATGCACATTATTATATATTAAGGTTTTCTCGAATTCTTCATAATCTACAGGAGAAACTGCATAATTCATATGTTTAGTTTTTATATAAAAGATATTTTTATTATCTGTAACAAACATTCTAGATGTTCCAATTTTATCAATAACAAATCGACCCATAGCAAAACTATTAGAGGCTACCCCATAAAGCTTAACCCCTTTGATTGTACCAGTGGAAATAGTGTATCCTTCAATTTCATTTAAGGGTACTATTACTTTTTTTAAGGATGCAATAGCGTAAATCTTTAGATTTTCGCTATCAATAGTACATTTAAGTGATGCATAAAGTAACATGTAATATACCTGATATATATTACAAGATATTAAAATCAGTTTTAATAGGCTAGCTACAATGTATGTATTAGTAAACTTAAGCAATATTAGTATTACTATATTATAAGATATAGTAATCAGTAACATAAAGCCCAGCCCTCTCCCTTGTTTTGATATATAACTATTCATTTAATCACCTTCTTAAAGCACATTATAACACACTTAAATCTATCTTGTAAATATTTTTTACATATTCTTACATTTAAAGTAAAAAACACCTTTAGAAGGTGTTTTAGTCTAAATAATCCTTTAGTTTTTTACTTCTACTTGGGTGTCTTAATTTGCGTAGAGCTTTAGCTTCAATTTGTCTAATTCTCTCTCTAGTTACGTTGAACTCTTTGCCAACTTCCTCTAGCGTTCTTGCTCTTCCATCATCTAGTCCAAACCTTAACCTTAGAACCTTTTCTTCTCGAGGAGTCAAGGTATCTAAAACGTTGATTAGCTGTTCTTTTAGCATTGTAAATGCAGCTGCTTCTGCTGGTGCTAGGGCATCATCATCGGGAATAAAATCACCTAAATGACTATCTTCTTCTTCACCTATAGGCGTCTCAAGAGATACTGGTTCTTGCGCAATTTTCATAATCTCTCTAACTTTTTCCACAGGCATTTCCATAATTTTAGCAACTTCGTCTGGTTGAGGCTCCCGTCCAAGTTCTTGTAGCAATTGTCTAGAAACTCTAATAAGCTTATTTATAGTTTCAACCATATGCACAGGTATCCTAATTGTTCTTGCTTGGTCTGCTATAGCTCTAGTTATTGCCTGCCTAATCCACCAGGTAGCATAGGTACTAAATTTAAAGCCTTTTCTATAATCAAATTTTTCTACAGCTTTTATTAGACCTAAATTGCCCTCTTGAATAAGGTCTAAGAATAACATTCCTCTTCCCACGTATCGCTTAGCTATGCTTACCACTAGTCTTAAATTCGCTTCTGCTAGCCTTTTTTTAGCAACGGAATCTCCTTCTTCAATTTTTTTAGCAAGTTCGATTTCCTCGCTTGAAGATAATAATGAAACTTTTCCGATTTCTTTTAAATACATTCTAACAGGATCATCTATAGATATACCTTCTGGTATACTAAT
Organism: uncultured Clostridiaceae bacterium; assembly: GCA_937976175.1. Classification (GTDB taxonomy): domain Bacteria; phylum Bacillota; class Clostridia; order Clostridiales; family Clostridiaceae; genus Clostridium_AD. The sequence continues at coordinate 10,147 of CALJTN010000266.1, forward strand.
ATCCAGTTCTTCACTCTCCGGTTCAATGTCGGTTTCAATTCCCGCTCCAGGTATAACTTCCTGCATATCTCCAACAACATCTATATCCATTGATTCTAAAACTTCATATACCTTTTCTATTTGTTCTGGACTTAAGTCTATTTCATAAAGTTCATCCATTACTTCCTTGTAAGTTAGAGATCCTTTTTTCTTGCCTTTTTCAATAAGTTTTTTCACTATAGTCATTTTTGAACTTTTATCCTTCATCATATTACCTCCTTCCTAAATACTATAATTGTTTTATATGTTTTTGTATCTCTATAAGATCTTGCGCTAATTTCATAGATTCTTCTAGCAACCCTTTTGATTCATATTGTTTGATTTTATTCATAATTTCTTTTTTCGACTCCTCTAACTTGAATTTTTTCAGTTCTTTTATGCAGTCATTTATAAGCTTTCTATGATCCTCTTCATCTCCAGCAAACTCAATTTCCATAGTGTTTATCCATTCTTTTGTACACTCTATATCATTGCATCTAAACTCAATTTTTCTATTTTTTTCACCTGGACTTAAATTTTTAAACTCCACAATCAATCTATATATGTTTTTGTGGCTTTCAAGTACTAATTGCTCTAAATCCATATTTTCTGTAACATAATTACAATTTTCTTCATTTATGTACATAAACTTCAACAAATTTCTTTCAGCCTTAATATATGCTGGTTCTAAATATAATTTTTGTCCAAAATCTTGTTGTATATTCATTTCTTGAGATTTATTTGAATTTTTGTTAATTTCTTCGCTTAATAAGTCATATATTGCTTGTTCTTTTATACCTGTATCCTCAGAAATCTTCTTTATATAAACATCTTTTTCAACGGGATCCAAGTCTGCAATAATTTCAGTAACCTTTTTCACATACTGTATTATCATTTCACTATTCGAAAAATTTATTCCATCCCCAGCTCTTTTAAGCCTATAATCTATTAAAGGAAGGGCATCCTCCACTAATTTCTCAAAAGCCTGTTTTCCATTATTTTTAATATATTCATCTGGATCCTTTCCCTTTGGAACTATAAGCACTCTTAAGTCAAAGCCTTCGTTCCTTAATATGGTGAGGCCCCTTACTGTTGCTGACTGACCTGCAAAATCAGCATCAAATGAAATAATAACTGTGTCTACATGCTTTTTTAATAACTTTGCTTGGTTAATAGTAAGTGCTGTGCCCAGTGAAGCAACAACGTTGGAAAAACCATATTGATGAAGTGAAATACAATCCATATATCCCTCTACAATTATTATTGTGCGAGATTTATTATTCTTGATTACAAAATTCAATCCATAAAGGTGCACCCCTTTGTGAAAAAGCGGAGTCTCCGGTGAATTTAAATATTTTGGTTTTGAATCATCTAAAACCCTTCCTCCAAACCCGATGACTTTACCCTTATAATCAAATACAGGGAATATTATCCTATTTCTAAATCTATCATAATAAGACCCTTTAGGACTTTTAATAATTAATCCTACATTAAATAAATCTAATTCCGAGTAGCCTTTCTTCTTCAGATGTAACAACAGTCCATCCCATTTATCAAAAGAAAATCCTAACCCAAATTTCTTCATAGCAGCTTCAGAAATACCCCGATTTATGAAATATGCCGAAGCCTTCTTATCCTTTCTTAAATTGTCATAAAAATACCTGGCTGCTTCTACATTAATATTGTACATTTTGTTATACATGTCTTGCTGTAACTTATTTTCTTTATTTTCCAAATCTATAGTAATGTTAGCTCTTTCAGCCAGTACCCTTGCAGCCTCAGGAAAAGTTAGATTCCTATCCTTCATAATATAACTTATTACATTGCCAGCTTCACCACAGCCAAAGCATTTATAAATTTGCTTTTCTCCGGACACCGTAAAGGAAGGACTCTTCTCATTATGAAAAGGGCAAAGGCCAGTATAATTTCTTCCTGTCCTTTTAAGTTTAACTCTCTCAGATATTACATCCACAATATCATTTTGTTCCTTTATCTTTCGGATGACATCTTCAGCAATCAATAGATTATTACCACCTTACTTATATAAATTCACAATATATTTTTATTCGACAAAAAAGTGTATTATCCTGCTTTAAATCCACTTTTTTTAATAATAATTATCTTCGCTTATAATATATTCTTTATAAAATACAAATATCCTTCAATATTTGTATTTTTTATTTTTTTCTTTATAAATTTTAGATTAATATATCTTTTCCAAAACTAGCATAAATTTATTCTATGAATTTAATAAATAACAACTTTAGGCACATATAAATTATTAAAGAGCATTAAGCAGTAATCATCGCTCATACCAGAAATATAATCTGCTACTCCTATATGCAAACCCGCCTCTTTAACTATTGTTTTATAAAAATCCGGCATGGCTTGTGGTTTGTTATAATAATATGTATATACTTGATTTAAAACGAATTGTGCTTTTTCCCTTTCTTCCTTTAATATTTGGCCTTTATATATATTCTTAAACATAAAATCTCTTAAATCACCTAATGCTCTATCAACGCTTTCACTAAGGGATACGCCTATAATACCTCTATTTAAGTTATCTAAGGTATTATAAATGCAATCCTTAACTAAAGTACCTATCCTCATACCGTGATTCACACCTAGTACTTCAGTGGACTTTTCCGGTAGCATTGCTTCTTTCAATAACCCCGCTCTTATAGAATCATCTATATCATGATTAACATAGGCAATCTTATCGCTATATCTAACAACCTGACCTTCCAGGGTTGTAGCTTTACCATATTTCGAAGAAAAACCACTGTGATTAAGAATTCCATCCAATACTTCTTCACTTAAATTAAGCCCCGCACCGGACTTTTCGATTTTTGTTAACACTCTAATACTATTTTCATTGTGCTTAAATCCTTGTGGTAAAATACTATTAAGCACCTCTTCACCGTTATGAGCAAATGGCACATGCCCTATGTCGTGACCTAAAGCTATAGCTTCTATTAAATCCTCATTTAACCCTATACCTTTACCTATGGTTTTAGCTATCTGCGCAACCTCTAAGGTATGGGTTAATCTTGTTCTATAATGATCACTACTGGTCTTTATGTATACTTGTGTCTTATGCTTCAACCTCCTAAATGATTTACTATGAATTATCCTATCTCTGTCCACCATATAGCAGGTTCTTACATCATCCTTATGTTCTAATACCTTCCGACCCTTTGAGTCTTGAGATAAGGCTCCATGTGCTATAATGATCTTAGCTTCATTACTTTCTATTTTTTCCCGGATATTCATAAATCCCCTCCTGCTGTTCGCTGTGGCACAAAACAATTATTAATTGTTTTACCTCCTGAACTTAATACTATTCTTTCAATTATTTAAGTTTTCTTCATTTACTTATTATTCTACAAATTAAATTAATTTCCCTTTTTTAATATTAAACGTATATTATTAAAGTTCTATTAATATTCTATTAATGTAATAATTTTTTAGGAGTGTTAAGATGCCCTCCACGGCTAAAAACTTTAATAACATAAACTTATTATCTGAAGAAAATGTAAAAAAATACATTCTACCTCAATATAAGTTAACTAATGCTGATATCACGCAAATTAAATTTAAAGATACTGATAAACAAAGAGCTGTATATAAAGTTCAATATTTCGATGAATGCTATTGTTTAAAAAAAGTTTATTATTCTGTAAAAGATTTATTATTTGTGTACTCAGCTATTGAATGGTTATACCGAAATAACATCCATGTACCTCGAATTCTGAAAACAGCCACTAATAGTAGATTTGTAAACTACAGTAATATGTTGTTCATACTTACCCCCTGGATCGATGGCACTAAATGTGACTATGATAATATTGATCACATACTAGCCTGCAGCACCAATCTTGCAAAAATGCACAAAGTAAGTATCAACTTTATGCCTATATGCGGTAGTACAATGAAGCAGGGCTATAACGATTTAAGCACTTCCATATATAAGCACTATGAGAGCCTTCTTAATTTCTCTAACCTAGCTTATAAGTATAATGATGCCTTTTCAAAGCTCTATCTTGAGCATTTCGATTCTAGTAGTAAGATGGCTGAGTATTCTTCAAATATTGCCTACAATATCAATCTTAGCAACCTTACAAAATCATTATGTCACCTTGACTATGTTAATAAAAATATTATCTTTGATACTAATAACGAAATATGGGTAATTGATTTTGATAAATGTAGAAATGATTATTGTGCCCATGATATCTCCTACTGTTTGAGGAGACTTCTAAAAAGAGATAATACAAAATGGGATTTGGAACTAGCAATAAGCTTCTTAGAATTATACGATAAGATTATGCCTTTAACCTTAGACGACTATAAATACATTCTTGTCTATTTAGCTTTTCCCCAAAGATATTGGAAAATATCAAGAGATTATTATGGGAATATAAATAAATGTAACAAAAAGGCATTCTATAACCTATTAAATAGTTCAACTAATAAAAATGAATATCAATTAGATTTTGTTGAAAAACTTAAGGCCTATATTGAAAATAAATTTAAAACAACTTAAATCAATGCTATTTTAAGTTTGAAATTTTATAATTAATAGCAAATAAAAAGCCACTGCAAAGCAGCGGCCTTTTATTTTAAATTAATTAGTTCTATCTGAGTAGCAAATACTATTTTTTTCTTGGATTGTTTACTTCAGCTTGTGCTGCAGCAAGTCTTGCAACTGGAACTCTGAATGGTGAACATGATACATAATCAAGTCCCACATTATGACAGAATTCAACAGAAGATGGATCTCCACCGTGCTCTCCGCATATTCCAAGTTTTATTTCAGGTCTAGTTGATTTTCCAAGTTCAACAGCCATTTTAACAAGTTTGCCTACTCCACCTTGGTCTAATTTTTGGAACGGATCAAATTCGAAAACTTTCTTTTCATAGTAATCTTTCAAGAAGTTTCCTGCATCATCTCTTGAGAATCCAAAAGTCATTTGTGTCAAATCATTTGTTCCAAATGAGAAGAACTCTGCTTCTTTAGCTATTAAATCAGCTGTAAGTGCCGCTCTTGGAATTTCAATCATTGTACCAACCATGTATTTTAAATCACTGCCTTTTTCAGCTATGATCGCATCAGCAATTCTTACTACTATATCTTTAACATATTTTAATTCTTTAACTTCTCCAATTAGTGGAATCATTATTTCAGGAATAATATTATATCCTTTTCTGCTCTTAACATCTATAGCAGCTTCAATAACCGCTCTAGTTTGCATTTCAGCTATTTCTGGATATGATACTGCAAGTCTGCATCCTCTATGTCCCATCATTGGGTTAAACTCATGTAATGATTCAACAGTAGCTTTTAAATCTTCAAAAGTTATTCCCATTTCACTTGCGAGTTCCTTTATATCTTCTTCAGCATGTGGTAAGAATTCATGTAGTGGTGGATCTAAGAATCTGATTGTAGCTGGTCTTTCTGCAAGTTCCTCATAGATACCAATAAAGTCTTTTCTTTGCATTGGTAATAATTTTTCAAGGGCCGCTCTTCTTGAAGTTTCATTTTTAGCAACAATCATTTCTCTTATAGCCATTATTCTATCTGCATCAAAGAACATATGCTCAGTTCTGCAAAGACCAATACCTTCTGCTCCGTATTTAACTGCTTGTGCAGTATCTCTTGGAGTATCAGCATTAGTTCTAACTTTTAGACTTCTTATTTCATCAGCCCAACCCATAAATGTTCCAAAGTATCCGCTTATTTCTGGTTCAACCGTTTTAATTTGTCCAGCGTAAACATTTCCTGTACTTCCATCTATTGAAATAAAGTCACCTTCATGGTAAACAGCTTCTCCAATTTGGAAAGTTTTAGCTTCTTCATTAACTCTTAATTCTCCACAACCAGCAACACAGCAAGTTCCCATTCCTCTTGCTACAACCGCAGCGTGAGAAGTCATTCCTCCCCTTACTGTTAATATACCTTCTGCAGCAACCATACCTTCAATATCTTCTGGTGAAGTTTCAAGTCTTACAAGAACAACTTTTTCTCCAGCTTCATGTTTAGCTTTTGCGTCTTCAGCTGTAAAGTATACTTTTCCACAAGCAGCTCCTGGAGATGCTGGCAAACCTTTAGCTATTACTGTAGATTTATTTAAATCTTCTGTATCAAAATTAGGGTGAAGTAATGTATCTAGTTGTTTTGGATCAACCTTCATCATAGCTTCTTCTTTAGTTAACATTCCCTCTTCAACCAGTTCTACAGCAATCTTAAGTGCAGCTTGTGCAGTTCTCTTACCGTTTCTTGTTTGCAGGAAGTATAATTTCCCATCCTCAATTGTAAACTCCATATCTTGCATATCTTTATAGTGTTTTTCAAGAGTGTTTACGATATCCATGAATTCGCCATATACTTTTGGCATATCTTTTTCAAGTTGAGATATATCTTGTGGAGTTCTTATTCCTGCAACAACGTCTTCACCTTGTGCATTCATTAAGTACTCAGCATAGATTCCTTTTTCTCCAGTAGATGGGTTTCTTGAGAAAGCAACACCAGTTCCTGATGTCTCTCCTTTGTTACCAAATACCATTTCTTGAACGTTTACTGCCGTTCCCCAATCCCCTGGAATATCATTTAATCTTCTATATACGTTAGCTCTAGGATTATCCCATGATCTAAAAACTGCTGTTATAGACTCTATTAATTGGCTTGTTGGATCACTTGGGAATTCTGCGCCTTTTTCTTCTTTATAGAATTCTTTAAATTGTTTAACTAATTCTTTTAAATCATTAGCATCCAGCTCAGTATCGAATTTTACGCCTTTTTCTTCTTTCATTTTATCCATTATGTTCTCAAAGTTTCTTTTTTCAACGTCCATAACAACGTCAGCAAACATTTGGATAAATCTTCTGTAAGAGTCATAAGCAAATCTTGGGTTATTTGTTAACTTTGCCATAACCTCTACTGTGTCGTCATTTAATCCAAGATTTAAAATTGTATCCATCATACCAGGCATTGATGCTCTCGCTCCAGATCTAACTGATACAAGTAATGGATTTTCTAAACTTCCAAATTTCTTTCCTGTAATGTTTTCAAGTTCTGCCATTTTAGCATGAATTTCAGAAACAATTTCAGATGCGATTAATTGACCATCTTCATAGTATTTATTACAAGCCTCAGTAGTAACTGTGAATCCCATTGGTACTGGAATTCCAAGACTCGTCATATCTGCAAGGTTTGCACCTTTTCCTCCTAGAAGATTTTTCATTGAAAGATCACCCTCACTAAAAAGGTAAACGTATTTTTTATTTTCCATTTGTATACAACCCCTTCGATTCAAAATTATATATGATAATGGGTATGAAAATGTCCCACCAGGGACAAACCGTACCCATCTTCACTCACTTTACTTCTTTAGCCATTCTCACCCATTTTCACAAATAATCTTGTGATGTTGGTTTTAGATATTTTGCCCACAATTTGAAAAGTTTCTTTTCCATTTTCAAATTTTCTTTCTACCACTGGTAGACTATCTACTTCGTGCTCTATAATTCTTTGTGCTGATAAATAAACACTATCTTCTTTTTCAACTAGAACTATGTTTGGCATTCTAGTCATTATAATTCCTACTGGTACTTTGTGCATATCTGTACCACCCATAGCCATTTTCAGGAAGTCTTTTCTAGACACAGCTCCCACTAAATTACCATTATTATGTATAAATAAAGTACCTACATCATTTAAAAACAAATGTACTATAGCGTCGTAAACCATAGTTTCTTCTGTTGCCATTACAGGTTTAGACATTACATCCTTAACCTTGATATTTCTTATATAATCATAAACTAAGCTGTAAGAGGGTTTCTTTGAATAGATATATCCAACCTTAGGTCTTGCTTCTAAAATGCCAGTCATGGTTAATATTGCCAAATCCGGCCTTAGTGCAGCCCTTGTGACACCTAACTTATTTGCTAGTTTCTCACTTGTAATAGGTGGATTTTCTTTAACTAATCTTATTATCTCTTCTTGTCTCGGTGTTAATTTTATTTTTTCCACCCTCTTTCTATTATAACTTATTAGTTATGCCATATATTTGAATCTCTTTCAATGCAAACCATTGCACAAAATTCCATTATACTAAATTTCTACATACCCTATGTAACATTATATCACGTTATTGCAATAAAATGTAGGATTTTTTAAGCAGTATTTTGTGTAAAGGAATAAATCACCCCTATATTAGTATTTTATTCTTGCATTTCCTCCATTTTTCTCTAAATATTATTTTTGGAGAATGTTCTAAAAATTATTCATGTTTTTATATACTATTAGTATTTTTTTAAAATAACTTTTTAATCATACTTAAAACACAGTTAGATTTTTCCTTCTATAAAGCCAGCAAGTATTAGTTGCTGGCTTTATAGAAGGAAAAATCACATTGACCCTGTTCTAAAAATAATTTTATTAATAAAGCTACTACTTTTGTTCTTTGTCTTCTACTTTTTCATCTTCAAATTTTACAGTATATTGATATATATTATCATCGCTAGCATCCTTGCTATTTTTATTAAAATTATCTTTCGTACCATTGAATTTCTCTTTTACGTCTTCGCCTATATCGCCCATTTTACCTTTTACATCTTCTACAGTGTTTTTTATAATAGTATTAACTACCTCTACACTTCCATCAGCCTTAGTTATTTCAATAGTAACCTTTGTTAATACTGCTGTTAACAGCCCTATGCCAATTAGTGCTGGGAATATTAATCCCACCAAGCCTGCTGCAATGCCCGCGTTAACAGGTATATCTATGACTACAGTTTCATCTTTTTTAATCTTTATCCTTGTTACGTTACCTTTTTTTACAATATCTTTTATCCATACTAGGAACTCATCCTTAGTAGTATACATCTCTTCCATATTGAATATAGGAGATTTTTTTTGTTTTCCCTCAATATAAATTAAAGCATTAACTACGTCACCACAACATTCCTCTAAGGCCTCTTTAGCATCAGTGTATGAAACTCCTGTTCGTTCTTTAACAATGTCAATCTTCTCTAGTGTAATTTCTACCATTAAAATCATCCTCCTCATAATTTCTCCTAGAATATAAGAATCATTAATTATTATATTCCTTTAAATAATTAAATATTTCTAAGCTTTTTGGCTTCCTAGTATAATTCTCTGAAATAATAAAAGATAAAATTTTATATAACTCAATCTTGGATGTTTGTGAAACAACTATCCTATGAATCTTATCCATACCAAAACTATTTAAGAATTTTAATGTATTATATGTAGGGTTTGATATATATATACTATTTAACTTTTCACAATCTTTACAAATAGGTCCATAAGATTGCAAGTCAATATTATTTGATAAGGTTATCTTTTTTCTACACTTAACACATTGATTAAAATTCAGTTCATAACCTGTTGCTTTTAAGAGTTTTGTTTCAAAGGCTCGTGCTAGTACCTCTATATCCATAACGTCATTTTTTATAAAATAAAAAGCAGTAACCAAATCCTTAAAGAGTTCTTTACTAATTTCGTCATTCTCTAGTGCAATATCAATTAACTCATTAAAATATGAGGCGTAGGTAATTGTGTCTAGATTTCTTAACAACTGTTGAAAAGAATCTATAATTGTAACTTCATTTATTGTATATAAATTTTTGCCTTTAAAAAGTACAAATTCTCCATAGGAACAAGGTAATGTGGATGATATATATTTACTTTTATTTTTCCGTGCTCCCTTTGCTATAGCTGTTATTTTACCAAAATCCTCTGTAAAAAGCCAAACCAGCTTATCAGCCTCTTTGTATTCCTGTGTTTTTATGACAATAGCTCTAGTTTTTACAATTGACAGAAAATCATCCCCCACTTTTATATGGATTTAATTTATTTGTACCCTAAATCTTTTAAAATGCTTGAAGTATCTCTCCATTCTTTCTTTACCTTTACCCATAATCTTAGATAAATATTTTCACCTAAAAACTTCACAATGTCTTGTCTTGCATAAGTGGAAATTTGTTTCAGTGTTTTTCCACCTTTTCCAATTATTATACCTTTGTGAGAATCCTTTTCACAAAGCATGTTAGCTTCAATATTGTACATATTTTTTTCATCTCTTTTCATAGAGATAATTTCTACTGCTATTCCATGAGGTACTTCTTGAGATAGTAGTTTTAAAGCTTTTTCTCTTATAATCTCAGTAATAATAAATCTTTCTTGTTGATCTGTAATCATATCTTCCGGGTAATATAGCGGCCCCTCTGGAATATGTTCCGCTATAAGCTTAGTAACCGTGTCAACATTCTTCCCTTTTATTGCGGATATAGGTATTATTTCTTTGAAATTGAAGTGTTCTGAATACCCTTGAATAGTTTTAGCTACCCTTTCTTGAGTATTCTCATCAATCTTATTAACTAATAGAAATACTGGAATATTAGTATTTTTTAACTGCTCAAGAATATGCATATCACCTTTATCAATTTCATCTCCAGGTGTAGTTAGAAATAATATCACATCTACCTCATCCGTAGATTGCTTTGCCACTTTAACCATATACTCTCCTAGCTTATGTCTAGGTTTATGCATTCCTGGAGTGTCTACAAATATTATTTGAGACTCTTTACTTGTTAAAATGGTTTGAATATTATTTCTTGTAGTTTGGGGTCTATTAGAGACAATTGATAATTTTTCCCCCATAATATGATTGATTAATGTAGACTTTCCTACATTAGGTCTACCTATAATAGTTACGAATCCTGATTTAAACATATATCCTCCTTGTATTCTTCTTAAGTAGATAGTATTTATCTTACTTTAATAAATCTTCTTTAGTAAAAGCACCTGGCAGAATTTCATCCATAGTCTTAATTACATAATTATCTTCATCTTTTACTAGTATGATATCAATGTCTTTTGTGGCAAATTCTACTATAACTTGTCTGCAAATACCACATGGGTATGTGTTTGTTGACATATCTCCAACGATTGCTATAGCTTTAATTTTCTTATGTCCCTCAGACACAGCTTTAAAAATAGCAGTTCTTTCCCCGCAGTTACTAGCACCATAGGAAGCATTTTCTATATTACATCCACTATATATTGATCCATCCTCAGTAACAACTGCTGCGCCAACCTTAAAGTTGGAATATGGTACATATGCATTTTCTCTAGCATCTATTGCAATTTTAGCTAATTTTTTATAATCCATCAGTACACCCCTATACAAATAATTTAACAGTGATTCTGCTAATATACTTCATTTACCACCTATACCAGGAAAATCACGTATATCAATTATATCACTAAATATTAGTATTTCAATAATATTCTAATTATATTTAGGATTTTAGAAATTTTAAGTAAAAATTCCATTACCCTAAAACTTTAAACAGTAGCAATGTTAACAAAGTACCGAAAATACCTCCAAAAATCACCTCCAAGATAGAGTGAATCTCTGAATCGACTCTACTTTGTGCAACAATTACAGCTAGCAAGTAAGACAACACCATAATCAGTGGTTCATTTGTTAATAATGTTATGGCAGTCGCTACTGAAAAAGCTATTGTGCTGTGCCCACTTGGCATTCCTCCTCGCAGTGGAGTTCCTTCATCATAGATTGCCTTAACTACTACTGTAGCAATACAGACTATAACTAGTATAAAAAAAATCATGTCTGGATTAGATCTTTTAAGCTTTGACATTACGGTCCTATTAAAAGGAGTTAATCTATCCCAAAATATCACATAACCTACTAGAACTGAATTTATAGCTGTTACTAAAACTGCACCAGCAGCCACATTTTTAGCAATTTTTGCTAGGGGATGATAAAAATTGGTTGTAGCATCTATAGCACATTCTACTGCAGTATTTATCATCTCAGCTACTATAACCAAACTTATAGTTATGGTTATAATTAAAAGCTCTAATTTAGATAAATCATAAAAAAACGTTGCCGTAAGCACTATTATTGTAGCTATCATATGTATCTTCATATTTCTTTGTGTGCGAATAGAGTATATAATTCCTTCAATAGCATAATTAAAGCTATCAACTAACTTTTTAACCTTCATACTTAACCACCTTTAAAAACTTTTTCATAGGGTAAGTAGCTACATACATTTAAACTTGCGTTTCTTCACAAATGTACTCTATCTAGATATCTTAAAACTATTTAATATTTCTTCTTCTCTTGTTCTCATAATATTCTTCTGACCTTCCTCCATATGATCGTAGCCTAAAAGGTGTAACATTGAATGCACTGTGAGGTAAGCACATTCACGAATAAATGAATGTCCAAATTCTTCGCTTTGCTCCTTAGCCTTTTCTAGTGACAACGCCACATCCCCTATTACTAATCTTTCATCATATATATCACTTTGGTCAAATTCATAATTCACATAGGCGTCCTTAAAAACTTTGTTACTAGGATAGTGTAACATAGGGAAAGATAACACATCAGTAATTTTATTTATGCCCCGCTGTTTTAAATTTATTTCTCTAATTTCTTCATTATCTATAAAGATAACACTTACTTCATTATCTATAAAAAGCTTTTCTTCTTTAAGTGTATACTCAATGACATCCTTTATAAGGTTTTCAAGTTCCTCTGTAACTTCAATCTTATTTTGTCTATTATCAATAAAAATCATACTAATTCTGCTCCTTACTTATCTTTTTCCCATTTATCTAAAGGATACTCTATCCTCTCATGGTATATTCCTGAAAGTACTTTTAAAAAAGCCTTTCTTATCTTTTCTAAATCCTTTAAAGTTAAATCACAATTATCTAGTTGTCCCTCATTAAGCCTACCTTTTATTATGTTATTTACCATTTCCTCGATTTTTCCTTTAGTAGGGCTTTGAATTGATCTTACCGCAGCTTCCACTGCATCTGCTAGCATTATAATTGCAGCTTCCTTACTTTCAGGGTTTGGTCCTTGATATCTAAAATCCTCTTCTTTAATTTCATCTGGGTTATCGCTAGAATTTTTCATAGTTACATAAAAATACTTAACTAAAGACGTTGCGTGATGTTGCCTAATAACATCTTGAATCACCATAGGTATTTTAAATTCTTTTGCAAACTCTAACCCATCCTTCACATGAGAAATAATTATTAACGTACTTAGGTTAGGCGTTATTTTGTCGTGTGGATTATCATTTCCTAATTGGTTTTCTTTGAAAAAATAAGGTCTTTTTATCTTACCAATATCATGATAATATGAGGAAACCCTAGCAAGGACAGGATTAGCACCTACTACTTCTGCTGCAACCTCTGAAAGGTTAGCTACAAGCACAGAATGATGATAGGTTCCTGGCGCTTCTAAGAGCAGTCTTTTTAGTAGTGGATGATTTGGATTTGACAATTCTAAAAGTTTCACTGTAGTTACTATATCAAAAATACTTTCGAAAAATGGTAAAAATCCTATGGTAAGTACTCCAGATATAATACTAGCAAGATAAACCATACCCGCCTTTTTAAACACATCAATTATACTATTACTTAGCAAAAATCCCGTGGATAAATACAGCACTAAGTTTATCATTGCAATATATATAGAAGAATATAATATATCGTTCCTTTGTTGCATTTTTTTTAATAGCATAACAGCTACAATGGAATTAAGCACAGCTAGTATTGTAATTTCAAGATTAAACCTAACTGCAACACTAATTAAAATACAGTTAAGGATGTTTAAGGCTATTGATACCTCATCATTAATTAAAATAGCCATAAGCATTGGTATGCAAGCCAGCGGTATTACAAATAAAGAAATTATACCTAGTATTCTAGCCAGTAATATAGCTATTATACTAAGAATATTAAGCATAATTAATTTTTTTGTATTATTGAATATCTCTAAATGATACTTATATAAATAAAACCATTGAAGTAGTACCACTAGACATACCAGCCCTGCTAAGCTTAAATATAAGGACCACTCAAAATTACTTGTATTGTTCAAGAGCCCTAATGATTCTAGCAATGACTTCTGCTCAAAGGTTATTGGTTCACCCTCTTTTACAATAATCTGATCTTTCTTAATCATAACAGGTTTAACACTTTTTCTTGCTTCTTCTATGGAGGATTCTGTTGTCGCTTTATCGTAAATAGAATTAGGACGAACTTCTTCATTTGCGATAGACATGCCTATTTCTCTTATATTCTTAGGAAAATTCGAGTTATTAAAAGCCGTAGCAATAATACCCTGTGCCATAGTAATTTCTTCAGGCTTATTTTCGTTTATTGTGGTTAGATCATAAAGAGTTGTCATAGTACTTTTAATGAATTTTTCTAATTCATCAATTTCTTTAGGTTCTAAATTCACTAAAATTTGATACTTTTCGTAAGTAAAGTCTTTAATAGGATTTTCGTCTTTAAGTAAAGTTATTTTTTCTTTTTCTGATAGTAGTTTTGCAGGGGACTCATCATTATTATTTGTAGACGATTTACTAGTATCACTATTATTTAATTGGCGCAGTGCTGAGAATAATCTCCCCATATTTTCTTTAACATCATCGTTTACTGGGATTTTAATTGTCTTTCTTCCTACAATTTCTACTGCCTTAGTTCTATTGCTTTCTGTAGCTACTTCATTTTCAACTTCTCTAGGAGCTTTTATATCTACTTTTGCAATATCACCAACACTTAGCGTATACTTTTTCGGAACCAAGGCTGTTACTAAAATTGAATACATAGCCACTGTGGTAATTATAAAAATTAAATATGGCTTTACCTTATTAAGATTTATAAATTCTCTAATGTTTCTCATATGTCATCCCCACCTTCTTTTCTCCAGTAAACTAAAAAATATATTAATTTTTATTCTTCTTCAAAAGCAATATTTTCTTCAGCAACAACTAGTACTTTTATTATATATTTATCTTTTTCCTTTTTTACATCTTGAATTTTGTCCACAATCTTTACATTTCTGTCTAAATTTTTTAACATATTAGAATATATTTCTTCGGTTATCTTAACCTCATTCACGGGTATGTTCTTTTCCTCAACCTCGTAGTAGCTTTCTTTGTTTATAAACCTATTATTATCTTCTATTTTATCATAATTATTATATGGAATTAAGCTATTTTTTAGATAAATTCTTTTATTCCTAAATTTAATGTATAAATTGCTAATATTCTTTCCAGTTTTAACCCTTAATATATTGTATAAGGGCACTTCTTTAATCTCCTCGTAAAAAGTTTTTGCTATAACCTCACCCTTGGCATGTACAGGATAAACACTTCCCTCTTTACCTTGTTCTCCCTTAACTAATAAATCTCCTTTTTGTATCATATCTCCTTTTTTTACAATAGCGGTACCTTCCGTAGTAAATACTCTAACCACTATTCCATCTTTATTAGCAACCAAATTAGATGGTGTTTGGTTGCTAATTATAATAGGTGGCGATTGTCTTTCTATTATGCTAACTTTTAACTTAACACCTTCTATCCTAGCCTTTACCCACATTATTTCATCATTACTTCTTGTTATTCTATTTTCAATGTCGTAAACATCTATATTTTTCTTTCTGAGTCCAGGTTTTACTCCAAATCCGTTAATTTGTTGTCGCAGTTCATAAGGACTTATATAATTTTCCGTATTAATTTCTATATTCCACACAAATGAAGATAAATAATATATTCCGCCTCCAAACAAAACCACTCCCATCAAAAGCGCAAATCTACTTCTCACTTTCATTAAAAAAAAGGAGAATCCTTTTCTTCCTATAATTTTATATCTTGTATCTGTCCGTTTTGCTACTTTGCCAATTTCATCATAATCGCTTAGCTTCACTTCTAATATTACAGTTGTTATGTTGATTTTTTTTATATTTTTAACTACAACTCCATTTTTCCATAGCAAGTTTATAAATTTTTCTGGTATAAGTGATTGGATCTCCATTGTAATTGTGCCTTTTTTGTACTTTTTAAAATTATTCATGACTCTCATAGACAATAGACTTAAAGTTTCCACTTAGAGTTATTGTATTTCCCCCTATAAATAATATTTTAAAATTTTTACCATATACTGAAATTGGGCCTACATTTGAATTTATTTTTATTTGCTCTTCTTCAAAAATTACTACACCCTTATGGTTTTCTATATTTATTTCATTATTAGCCAAAATAGTTATTTTAGGTAAATCCAACACTATATCTCTTGGTAGTTCTAATTTATTAGCTATAGTTTCTTTTGTTCTATAAAATTTACTTTCCATATACCCACCTCATAAATTACTTCATATTAAATTTATGAAAAAAACACATAAGAAATTACAACTTTTAGGTTTTATAATTTATTACAATAAAAAAAAGACCCAGCGAAAGCTGAGTCTTTTATTTATTCAAATATTTTTTTACTATTTGACTAACAATCTTACCATGTCTTCACTCCGTAATTTTACGCAATAAGACAAATATAACTTTTTCCATGTGTTTCATGCTATTAGCTCCCAATACTACCACTGTCTCTCTGACTAACTCTGAAATTTCTGATTCAGTTAACTGCTGAGGAAGGTGTTTTAACAAGATTTCAATTTATGCTTTTGCTTATCAATTAAATCTTGTCTCTTTCCATTTTCAAACTCTTGCATGGCGTCACGCCTCTGCTTAACTTCCTTAGCTAAAACTTCGATAACCTGATTGTCATCAAGTTTGAGCCGTCAGTTTTTTCCATTTGTAACACAGCAGCTTTGGCCATACTCATTGTTCTTGACCTAAATTTATCCTTGCTCTTTACGGCACTTTTACAGTCTTCTTACAATCTTTCTTTAAGGGACACAACCAGTACCTTTTTCAAAAATTCTATTTGAATTTTCTCTTTCTTGCAGCTTCTGATTTTAATTTCTTCTTAACGCTTGGCTTTTCATAGTGCTCTCTTTTTCTTACTTCTGAAAGCACTCCAGCTCTTGCACATTTTTTCTTAAACCTTCTTAAAGCATTCTCAAGTGTCTCGTTTTCTCCAACTTTAATTTCTGACATTATTATCCCTCCCTCCGCTAGCTCAATTCAATTTAAATTAAAAGCAGCCAATGCGGGGCCTAAATAGCACATTTTTTATTATACAATACAATTTTACAGAATGTCAAGATTTTCATTGTTGTTTTATTATATATAATGTATTTACATATAATAATTTATTGAAAATTCAACATTTGAAACCTAGTTGTATGCTAGCCAGGTGGCCACTGAAGCCTCCTCCCCCCTAGTAAATGAAAATGTATATGTTGAACTGTTTGGCCGCCTTGTTCTCCACAATTAGTAACCACTCTATATCCACTGTCAGCCACATCTAATGTTTTTGCAATTTCCTTTGCAACTATAAATATATGACCTATTATTTCCCCTTGCTCTTGCTTTAAGCTATTTAAATCATCAATATGTTCTCTCGGGACAATTACGATGTGTAGGGGTGCTTGAGGATTTATATCTTTAAATCCTATAACTTTATCATCTTCGTAAACTATTTCACAAGGAATTTGCTTTTTTATTATTTTACAAAAAATACAATCTTCTTTTTCCACATGATCACCTCCTACCTTTATTATATTAATATACTATTCAACGTAAAATTTTATTCTCCTGCTACTCATATTTATGATTTTTTAAATTACTATAATCTTATATTTCTCCAATTATATGATCATACTCACATTCTATAAGCTTGGTAATATGGAATTCCCCCTCTACATTCTCAGAGGACTTTCCAATAACCTTTATATAATTGTCAGTGTAGCCTTCAAATTCATTCCCATTATTTTTGCATCTTTGTTCATAAAGTACATTCATAGATTTGCCAATAAACCTATTCATATATTTTTTTTCTAGAACATTGTTAAGTGTAATAAGAGTATGGCTTCTATGCTCTTTTATATTTCCATGTATCTGCTCTTTTATTTCAGCAGCTTTAGTTCCTTTTCTTGGACTATACTTAAACACATGCATTTTGGATAATTCTATCTCCTTTAAAAAGGTATAAGTTTCATTGAATTCTTCCTCTGTTTCTCCTGGAAATCCTACAATTATATCCGTAGTAATAGATACGTCTTCAATATTGCGTCTTAGGTTTTCTACTACTGTTTTATAATCCCGCGTTGTATAGCGCCTATTCATTCTTTTAAGAGTTTCATCACAGCCACTTTGAAGGGAAAGGTGAAAATGAGGACATAGCTTCTTAAAGGACACTATCTTCTCAATAACACCCTCAGTAAAGAAGGTTGGATCTATTGATCCTATTCTTACCCTTTCAATACCAGGAACTTTATCCACTTCCTCTAAAATTCGAACTAAATTCCAGTTGTCTTCTAAATCTAATCCAAAAGATGCTATATGTATACCTGATAAAAGAATCTCTTTAAACCCACTTGCAGCGAGTTCCTGAACTTCTGATATGATTTTTTCCGGTGCTTTACTACACACTGCACCTCTTGCGTAAGGTATTAAACAATAAGAACAAAATCTATTGCACCCATCTTGAATTTTTAAAAAGGCCCTAGTTCTATCTTTATACTCTTTAATATTTAGCTCCTCAAATACATTGTTCTTTAGCACATCGCTAACTTCTATAACTTGTTTCTTTTCTTCCCTAGCTCTATTCACCCAATAAACTATATCTCCTTTATTTCGACTACCTAGAACTACATCAACACCTTCAATGCTAGCTACTTCATCAGCAGCTATCTGTGCATAACATCCTACCACTGCAATGACAGCACATTCATTCTTGCGTCGTGCGCGACCTATCATTTGTCTTGACTTTTTATCACCCATATTGGTAACAGTACAAGTATTAATTACGTATACATCTGAAAATTCATCAAACTCAGATACCTCATATCCCTCTCTAATGAATTTCTCTACCATTGCTTCTGACTCGTATTGATTGACTCTACACCCTAAGGTGGCGAAAGCAACTTTCATTACACAATTCCTCCCAAATCTCCTAGTTCATACATTATCAAACCTAAACATGTAAACCCTGCAGTTTCAGTTCTAAGTATTCTCGGCCCCAAGGTAACGATACTAGCTCCTATTTCCTTCAGCTTCAATATTTCACTTTCTTCAAATCCACCCTCTGGTCCTATGACAATAGCAACTTTATTAATATGTTTTATTTCTACACTTTGTACTAACTTTTTTATACCGTAACCTTCTTCATTCTCATAGGGAACCACCACTAAATCCATAGGCTTTAACTCTTCTAAAAGCTCTGCAAACTCTATAGGAATATTAATTTCTGGTACCAAACTTCGCTTGCTTTGCTTAGAAGCTTCAAGTGCTATCCTATTCCATCTATCTACCTTCTTAAACTCTTTAAGTTCAGTTTTAACTACTACCCGCTCTGTAATTATAGGCGTTATTGCTCTAACCCCCAGTTCCGTATTCTTTTGAACTATTAAGTCCATCTTGGTTGATTTAGGCATACCTTGAAATAAGTATACTTCAATAGGACTTTCATTATTTATAGAACTTTCCTCTAATAGATTTATAGTTACTACTTTTTTATCTATTAAAGTTATTTCCCCCACATACTCTTTACCTTCGCAATTGTTGACACTGACCTTATCACCAACTTGAAGCCTTAGTACCTTATATATATGCTTTACATCTTCACCATCAATAATGGCATTATTGTCTGCAATGTTATTCTTTGGCACAAAAAATTTATGCATTATTTGTTCTCTCCTCAACTTATATGTTTTTTATTATAGCTTTGCAACTATACAAACCCATTCTCCATCTATATTTATCTCTTCGATTTTAAAACCACACTGAGTTAATTTATTTAATACCTCATCTTTTTTATTTAAAATTATTCCTGAAGATATAAAATACCCACCTTTGACTATGAACTCCTTAACCTGCTCCGTCAAAAATATAATTATGTCCGCCATTATATTAGCTATAACTATATCTGCTCTTCCTTTGACAACTTCCATTAAGTCTCCGTATAGTATCTCTATGTTATTTAAATCATTGTAACTGACATTTTGTTTTGCAGACTCTACTGCTACTGGATCCAAATCAACTCCTATAGTTTTCTTAGCTCCAAGTTTAGCCGCAGTAATGGATAATATGCCTGACCCTGTTCCTATATCAAAAACTGTGGAATCTTCTCTTACATGTCTTTCTAGAGCCTTTATACACATTCTAGTAGTCTCATGAGTACCAGTACCAAAAGCCATGCCTGGATCTAGTTCTACTATTATTTCGCCAGGGTTTTTGTTATATTCTTCCCATATAGGCTTTATAACTATCTTTTCTCCTACCTTTATTGGCTTATAATACTTTTTCCAGTTATTTTCCCAGTCTTCTTCATTTACCTTAGTTGCAGTAACAGATCCTAACCCCTTATCTAGCCCAAAAGACGGCAAATTATTAACCCCAGTTTTAACTTCTTCTAAATAAACCGAAAATTTCTCATCTTCCTTATAGTATCCCTTAACTACGACCTCATTATTTATATCTATAATAGTTTCATCAAAATAATCCCAATCTGTAGTATGATCTCGTCTAAAAATTAAATCTGAGGGATCTAAAATAGATACCCCTTTTACCCCAGTATTGTATAGTATGCCTGACACAGCCTCAACTGCCTCACTGCTGGTTATTATAGTTACTTCAATCCAATCTTTGTTCATTATTATCCTCCTTGTTCATCTCTTCAGGTAGATACCACTTATCTACTCTATTGCTTTATAAGTCTTATATGCTAAAACCCAGTATAAAAAAGCATAAAATTTGTCTACACAAGTGTATCATTCTTAATAATTTAACACAATATGATTAATTCACAAAATAATAAAAAAACTCCGTTTTAATAAAACGAAGTTTTTTTATTATTTACCGAATATTTTATCTACAAAAGATTTTTTACCTTCTTCTGACCCCTCTACGCTCTCACCACTAGCTTCCATGAAAAGTTTCAAAGCTTCTCTTTGCTTATCATTTAGGGATTTTGGAACATCCACAATAACCTTTACGTACTGATCTCCTCTTCCATGTCCATTTACTCTAGGTATACCCTTACCTTTAAGTCTAAACACAGTTCCAGGCTGGGTTCCTGCTGGAACTTTATATTTTACATCTCCATCCACCGTTGGCACTTTAATCTCAGTACCCAGGGATGCATATCCAAAACTTATATGTGATTCTATATGAATATCATTTCCATTCCTTTTAAAAATCTTATGAGGCGCTACTCTGATATTTATATACAAGTCTCCAGGCGGGCCACCCTTTTCACCCAGTTCACCTTGTCCTCTTAGAGGCATAACATTTCCAGTATCAACTCCGCCTGGAACATTAATTTTAATTTTTCTATTCTTTCTCTCTTTTCCAGATCCGTGGCAAGTTTTACATGGATCAGAAATTATTTGACCTTTGCCTCCACACTTATCACAAGTGCTCATGCTAGCAAAGCTTCCAAAGGCAGTATTTCTCTGAACTTTTATCTGCCCATTTCCACCACACTTATCACAGGTTTTTGGTGAAGTACCAGTCTTTGCACCACTACCACCGCAATCCTCACATTTCTCACTTCTTGTACTGGATATCTCTTTTTCTACCCCAAAAACAGCCTCTTCAAAGCTTAAACTTAGATTATACTCTAAATCCGCACCTTTTCTTGGTCCATTCTGATTTCTTGAAGAAAATCCTCCTCCAAATATATCACCAAATATATCTCCAAAACCACCAAAGCCTGAAAAGTCAAATCCACTATCAAAGCCTGCTCCACTAGGATCAGCTGTACCAAATTGATCATATCTTGATCTCTTTTCTGAATCAGATAAAACCTGGTATGCCTCATTCATTTCTTTGAATTTCTCTTCTGCTTCTTTATTATCTGGATTTCTATCTGGGTGATATTTTAATGCAGCCTTTTTAAAGGCCCTCTTAATTTCTTCTTCACTGGCATCTTTTTCTATGCCAAGAGTTTCATAATAATCTTTTTTTGCCATGCTGTTTTTCACCACCTAAAATATATATGCTTCTATAATATAAACTAATCCACAAAATAATTCAACCCATACTATTATATAGTTTTTTACTGTTTATTGATAATAATACTTTACTTAAAGTAAGGGAAGGGTAATTACCCATCCCTTAGCATAATGATTTTATTAATTATTTATCTTCTTCTACTTTGAAGTCAGCATCTACTACATTGTCATCATGCTGAGCATTTCCACCCATGTTATTCGGGTCAAAACCAGCTCCTTCACCTTGACCTTGCTGTGCTGCTTCTGCTTGGTATATTTTTGTAGTTACTGCATAGAAAGTTTCTGTTAACTCTTCAGTTGATTTTTTTATAGCTTCTATATCTTCTCCATCTTTAACTTTTTTAAGAGCTTCTAATTTAGATTCAATACTAGCCTTATCTTCACTTGAAACTTTTTCTCCAAGCTCAGTTAAGCTTTTTTCAGTTTGATATACTAACTGATCTGCATTGTTTTTAACTTCAACTGACTCTTTTCTCATTTTATCTTCTTCTGCAAATTTTTCTGCTTCTTTTACTGCTTTATCAATTTCATCTTCACTTAAGTTAGTTGATGCTGTGATTGTAATATTAGCTTCTTTTCCTGTTCCTTTATCTTTAGCTGATACATTAACTATACCATTAGCATCTATATCAAAAGTAACTTCTATTTGTGGAATTCCTCTTGGTGCCGCTGCTATTCCAGAAAGAGTAAATCTACCTAAAGTCTTGTTGCCTGCAGCCATTTGTCTTTCACCTTGAACAATGTGAATTTCAACGGATGTTTGACCATCTGCTGCTGTTGAGAATACTTGACTCTTTTTAGCAGGGATTGTAGTATTTCTTTCAATTAATGGAGTAGCTATTCCACCTAAAGTTTCAATTCCTAGTGTTAG
>CALJTN010000267.1 GCA_937976175.1 uncultured Clostridiaceae bacterium
TAGTCAGTATGCTAGTCTATTTCGCACCATACTGCGTCGACAGAACCATTGGATAGAACAACTATCCGCAGGATCTGTCTCCTTGTCTGATGCGAAATATCCTTCGCATCTTTGACTTGTTATTTTCTTTCATATGCCTAACTATTTTCCATACTAAGGCACATGAAGATAAATAACAAAGTAAAGATTTTCATGTGCCTAATTAATTGTAACAAAAAAATAGTTCCTGTAAAGATAATTTTTAGAATTACTTCACCATGTGAAAACATTTCTAGCAATATATGCTTTTTCTTACCCTATAATGTAAGAAAAGCTCTTAAAAATCTAATTATTGTATGAAAGTCTCACATCTTGTTCTTTCACTATGCAAAGCACCCATACCATTTACCATAATATTTGGTGCATGACATAACTCATCATGGTTATACCTGCAATTTCTAGCTTCACATTTAATATTTGGACTCATTTCTATAGTCTCATTAGTAAATGCTTGTTTTATTTCACCCACTAGATTCATGTTTAGTACATTAGCTAGAGAATTTTTCAAACCCTTTTCGGCAAAGGTTTCACACTGAGTTGACTCACTGGTATGGGCAGTTGCTCCAGTAATATGAATCGTGCCTGCTGAGCATATACCTGACATATTATTAACACAATTTGTTGCACTACAACTTAGAATTCCTCTCATTTTTATCACTCCCACTATATACTTTTAATTATAGTTTGTTCCTTTTGCCTTTTTTATACTAGGTATTTAGAAATCAAAACAAAAAAAAAGCACCATATAGGTGCTATAGAAGAAATCAGTTGCCATATGTTTTATTCATATTGGTAAGTGTAACCATACTTATTTTTATTATACATAATTTATATATATATTTGAGTTTTTCCTATGAAAAAAGATTGTCAGTTATCTGACAATCTTTCTAAATTAATAAAATACAATAGTCAAGGTAAAAGTATATGTTATATTTCTCCAGAGTGACTTGCAATACGAAACGCAGAAACTATTGAAATTTGATTTAGAAATTCTTCTTTTGCGAATATAAAATTCTCGTAATGTCGCCAGGACGGCGGCATAGCGAACCCGAAGCAGGACGCTGAGTGTGAGCGCTAGAGAATTTTATATAAGCAAAAGATTAGAATTTCTTAATCAAATTTCCTGTTTAAAGTTCGTTTGCAAGGCACGTAGGAGAAATTTTACACTTTTTAGTATTTTATGTTAGCTCTACCACTATACACAATACCTCTAGCTGCATCCATAGTTATGAAGGAACCAGTTTTAATTATCTCACATGCTCCTGCTGCATTATATATTATTGGAATTGCTTTTGAAGTACATTCTATAACAACGCTTGAGCTTAGTTCATCTTCTTCTACAATAATTCCTGAAACTCTATCTAAGATATCAATATACTCTCTGCTTAACCTTTTAACTACTAAAATATCTCCTTCTTGGATAGTATCATTAGCTTCTTTTGTATTTTTCACATAGTGAGCTGTACCACAAGCTGATGCACTTATATTTCCCTTACCTTGAAGTAAGATATCTCCAACAATGTGAACCTTCATCATATTTGTACTACCTACATAGTTTACTGGAATTCCAGCAGCAATAACTACTAAATCTCCCTTCTCTACATAGCCTGATTCAAAAGCAATATTTACAGACTTCTCTATAAGCTCATCTGTAGAATCTACCTTAGGTGCACATATTGGAACTACACCCCAATTTAATGCTAGGCTTCTAGCTACTTTCTCATAAGGAGTAACAGCTATAACAGGACATTCTGGTCTATATGCAGAAACCTTTCTAGCTGTATGCCCACTTTGAGTTGCAGTAATAATAGCTGAAGCATTTAAATCCATGGCTGTATTACAAGTAGCTAAACTAATAGCATTTGGTACATTAGGAATATGTGACTTTCTCTTTTTCTTTAAGTTAGATTCATAATTAAGAGCATTCTCTGCAGTTACTGCTATTTTAGCCATTATGGTTACTGCCTCTAGAGGATACTTACCATTAGCAGTCTCACCACTTAACATTATAGCATCTGTACCATCAAAGATTGCATTGGCAACATCTGAGGATTCTGCTCTAGTTGGTCTTGGGTTTCTCATCATAGAATCTAACATTTGAGTCGCTGTTATAACTGCCTTTCCAGCATTATTACATTTCTCAATTATCATTTTTTGAACTATAGGAACTTCTTCAGTAGGAATTTCAACTCCCAGATCTCCTCTTGCCACCATAATACCATCAGAGAATTTAATAATATCATCAATATTATTAACTCCTTCTCTATTTTCAATCTTAGAGAATATTTGAATTTCTCCGCCACCATTTTCATTAAGTACGCGTCTTATATCAAGTACGTCAGAGGCTTTTCTTATGAATGACGCTGCAACAATGTCAACCTCCTGTGAAACCCCAAATTTTAAATCTTCAATATCTCTCTCCGTAAGTGAAGGCAGATTTATTGAAACTCCAGGCACAATAACACCT
>CALJTN010000268.1 GCA_937976175.1 uncultured Clostridiaceae bacterium
GACAGTTGACAGTGAAGGAGATTTTTTGCTGTGGCAGAAAATTATAGAATAATGAATTTGGGGGAGTCAGTTTATGAAGATAGGAAACATAGATTTTGAAATAGGTAAAAGAACTTACATAATGGGAATTTTAAATGTTACTCCTGATTCTTTTTCTGATGGGGGAAGATTTAATGATATTGAGCTAGCTATAAAGCATGCAAAAAACATGGTTGCTGAGGGAGTAGATATTATTGATATTGGGGGAGAATCTACAAGGCCAGGTCATGCCTCCGTAAGTGAAGAAGAAGAAATCAAAAGAGTAGTTCCTATCATAGAGGCTTTAACTAAGGAAATAAAGGTGCCTATTTCCGTAGATACCTATAAAGGCAGAGTTGCAGAACTTGCCATAAAAGCAGGGGCAGCTATGATTAATGATGTATGGGGGTTTAAGAAGGATCCATATATTGCTAAGGTGGCGGCTAAGTATAATGTGCCTTGCTGTTTAATGCATAATAGAGATAATAAAAATTATAATAATTTAATACAAGACCTATTAAAAGATTTAGAAGAAAGTATTGAAATTGCACTAAAGGCGGGAGTTAAAAAAGAAAACATAATTTTAGACCCAGGCATAGGCTTCGCAAAAAGTTATGAAGACAATTTAAAAACCATGAATAACTTAGAAAAGTTAAATAGTTTTGGCTATCCAGTACTGCTTGGGACTTCAAGGAAATCCATGGTAGGCTTTGCCCTAAACTTGCCTGTAGAAGAAAGGCTGGAGGGAACATTAGCCACTACTGCTATAGGAATAATGAAGGGCTGTGAGTTTATAAGGGTACATGATATAAAAGAGAATAAGAGAGTTTGTGTCATGACGGATGCCATATTAAGAAGGAGATAGTACTATGGACAAAATGTACATAAAAGACTTAGAAATTTACGCCCACCACGGTGTATTTCAAGAGGAAAAAACCTTAGGACAACGGTTCTTAATTTCCATGGAACTTTTCCTAAGTTTAAGAGAGGCGGGCACCACTGATGACTTAACTAAAACAGTTCACTATGGGGAGCTTTGCCACTTAGTGGAGGAAGAATTTAAGAAGGAAAGTTATGCTTTAATAGAGAAAGCTACAGAAAAATTAGCTGAATTTATACTTTTAAAATATAGTTTAGTTCAAAGAGTGAAGGTTAAAGTCAAAAAACCCTGGGCTCCTATTGGAAAACCACTTCAATATGCAGCAGTAGAAGTAGACAGAAGTTGGCATACTTCTTATATTGGTATCGGTGGAAATATGGGGGACAAAGAGAAAAATGTGAAAGAGGCCTTAGAGCTTATAAGTAACTCTTATCATACACAAATAGTAAAAACCTCAAAATTTTATGATACAAAGCCTGTAGGATATAAAGAACAAGAGGATTTCTTAAATTGTGCTGTTGAAATAAAAACACTTTTAAATCCTATAGAGCTGGTAAGATTTCTGTTAGCTATAGAGAAGGAATTAAAAAGGGAAAGGGTTATACGATGGGGTCCTAGAACCGTAGATTTGGATGTATTATTGTACGATAATATAATTAGTTCTTTAGAAGAGATAATTATACCACATCCAAGGATGCAGGAAAGAATGTTTGTTTTAGAGCCACTCTGCGATATAGCACCTTATGTTATCCATCCAATATTGAATAAATCTATAATTCAAATTAAGGTAGCGTTAGAAGATAGCTAGTAGCTTCGAAGAAGATGATTTAACAACATAAAAAAGGAAATAGAAGCTTATTAGGCTTGTATTTCCTTTTTTATGTTTTCTGCAAATTCTTTTGTTTTTTCATTAATATCCTGAATATTAAAAATTTCACCTGGGTCGTTGGCAATAGCCATTATAGAAAAGTAAGGTGGCAATCTGAAGCCTTTATTTATATTTAAGGCTCCAATTAATTGTTTACTAATAGAATCACTTCCTGAATTACCAGATACTACAACTGCAAAAATAGTTTTATCATAAAAATTTATCTTTCTATATAGCACTGTGAGTCTATTTATTACTGCTGTTAAGTTTGAGGCAACTGCATCATTATAATTAGGACATAGCCATACTATTGCATCAGATTCTTCAATAGATGGGAGCACATCGTGAACCATCATTCCACCGTAAAAGCATTTGTTTTCATTACCATAGTAAGTACATAATTTATAGGAGCAACCTTTGCAGTCAACCACCTCTCCATTTTCTATTTGTAGTTCTTTAATATTGTAATTACATAGATGGTTTGAAGTCATATGCCATAAATCCATAGTATTAGAAGTTTTATTGGGACTTGAGTATAACACTAATATTTTAGGATTATTTATGGTAACTGGATTATGTTCTAGTAATCTGTTTCGAAGCCGTGAACACATCTTTAAACAAATTTCTTTTACGGATAAACTTAAGGTCTTCTGCCAAGTAACAAAATTTCTTAGGGAGGAAGTTGCTTCTACCACGCTGTGACCTATAAAGGAACAGCCTAAATTATTGGCAAGGTATATAATATCTTGACTTGTACGTTTGGTGCCTTGTTCAGTATTACTATGAACCAGCACTGCACCCGTTGAGCCTAAAAGACAATCATCACCTTTTTCATATAGTTTGGAGAAAAATTCAAGCATAGCAATATCACAATCAATGTTTGTGTTTTCGCAGGCGAAAAATATCTTCTTGTTCTGAAGATTAGGAATGTTGCTAGAATCTTGTACTAAAATGTAGTTAGTATAAGACGTAACTGCATCTATCATTTCTGAAAGTATGGGAGATATATTTTTATTTGGCACAATTATAAATAAGTCCTTCATAAATAACCTCCTTTTATAGTGGCCTACGTAAGCTATATAAATTCACTAAGGAGCTTATAGGTTGAATTTAGCTTGCTCAATAGTGTTTCACTTAAATCCAAGGTTTCAAGTTCTGTGCCAGAAGGCAATAATCTATTTTTTGAGCCCATAAAAGCACCACCAATAAAGGTAGCACTATAATGCCACTGTGAATTAATGGTTGCAAGTATTGACAAGGCGCCAGAAGAAAGAGCAGGGGCAATATAGGGTTTAAAGCCTGCAGAGCGAACCTGAAGGTTTGCAGTCTTAGTACTATGAGTTAAAGCCTCTGAAAGGTCCTCGTTATAGTTTATAATACTGTCTGCTATGACTAGACCCTCTCCATGGGGGCCAAAAGCTCTACCCTCATGAAGATAATGTTTTGTAGTATCCTTTTGCATAGCGTAATAGCAGGCTCTAGCATTCATAACTCCTAGGCCATATCCTCTAATTTGTTCTGGAGCTAGGCCTTTAAAGTCCATGTTCCCAGCACTATCTTTATTACTTGCAATAAATGCTGCCTTACAAAGCAAATCCACTGGATCGGAAACTACAGCAAAGACCCCTTTAAAGCCGTTGTTGCGTGCAAGGGTAGCATAGTGACTAATAATCTTAGCATTCCCTTCAAACTGAACTAATCGAACATCTGTAGATTCTTTACCAACCTCCGGAACACCAACAGATACGCAAAATACAAACATATCACAATCAAAGACTTCTTCCTCTTTTAAAGAGATTATCTTTATAGAATCTTCCTTCATATCTGGTGAAAGGATTTGGCTGAGTTCATATTTATAGCGTTCTATGCGACTTACATCTCTATCATAAAGTCCTAAACTATTGATATTTGCCACACCTAAAAGTCTTAAACCTGTAAGCAAAGTTCCACCAACATCGCCTAGTCCTACCACATTTATTCTCCATTTGCTGGGTGTAGCATAGGTTAATACCTCTTGCCAGTTTGGATACTCAGTATTTAAAGCTGTAACTCTGTTACTGACAATGGCAAGTTTTATCCACTGTGGTAAGTTTATATTGGAATCTATAGGCCTTACAAGTAAATTCAAATTTTCTTCTCTTAAAAAGAGAAAATTTTCATGAGAAACAGAAAAACTTCTTCGCCCTTTTTCTGGGTTAAGTCGACTTAAAGCAAAAATCATGCCTTTATATTTTTCAGCCTCACTTTCAGATATTTCTTCGAAGCTACTGTATTCGTCAAGGGATATTAATAGTTTTTCACTCAGCATATAATAAAACATTTTTAAGATACCACCTTTATAATATATTATCTAGTCTATGCAATAGCTCTAAATCATTTTCTAGGTAGTGAGAAGGTGATATATTTAAATCATATTGCATATCCTTCCCAATATCAGGACAACGGGGAATAGTAAAAACTTCTCCTAAGGAAGCTAGAGTTAAATTACGAGCATATAGAATATGATATTCATGTTCCAAAACCTTTAAAAGTTCTATAGAATTTTCAATACATACCTTTGATAGCTCATAAAGGCTCTTTGGTGGCGCATTCCTAATAAAATCTGGATAGGTATAAGGAAGTATTAAGTTAATAGAAGGAAGTAAGTTCCTTTTTGGATAAAACCCCCTCCAAAGCGCATCCCCACCAATGAAGGGGTATAGTGTATTCTCATTAAACCAAATTTTAAGCTTAGGTATAAAGTAAACACTATCAACCTCTCTATTTTGCATATCCATAAGATCTTTTCCACGTCCTGATAAAATACCAGCAATGATTTTTTTCACATTTACGCCTTCCTTTTTTAAGAGCGGATCTAAAGCTTTCATTCTATAACCTTTATGAAGTATATTATCTACTAGTATTATAGGTCTATTAAAGGACTTTATCATTTTAATCTGATGCTCAAGGCTTAAGTAGTAAGGGAACTCACCAATATTAAAGCTCTTAATATCAGGGCTGAAAAACTTTTCAGTATGCAAGGATTTAGTAACTGTATTAGGAACTATATAGCTGTCAAGAATATCCCCATAAGGTACACACATAGCATTTCCATTTTGTTTATTGTGGCTTATTTTAGTTGGGACATTATTTTCTTTGCAAACTTTTTTTATCATTTGCTGATGGAGCACATCACTATCAAAGGATAGTAATAGCTTACCGCAATACAAATTAGCAAGAGCGCTTTGAAGTTTCTTCCTTGTAGCAGAAATAACTTGTTTTACTCTTGGATTACTCATAAAAGGCTCTTTAAGAATATTTTCTAAATCTAAATTTAATACGCAAGGGTCATTCATATCTACCACTAAGGCTGTTATATCATGATCAGTAGTATCAATTTTTTTAAAACCATGCAAATATAGAAGCTCTATTAAAGAGGGAGCATATAATTCTTGCAGAATTGGCTTAAAAATTGCATATTCATAATCCTTAGATATTGCATAAGCTAAAGACTCTGTAACAAGTACTTGCTCTAACATTTTATTCTTTTCCTTATTATTTATATACATTAAATCAATAAGAATAATTCTGCCAGAGGCATTTTCACGAACATATCTTGATAGCTTCTCATCTTCTAATTCTTTATAGAGAATATTAGAACGGACCCAATGCATTGACGAAAAACCTAAAATTTCATGGGTCTTATTATTTTTAATTATTACAAGCTTAGGCGCAGTTTTTTTTGAAAGCTCAGTTAAAATCTCGAAAACAAGCTCTTTGTCATTACAGGAGTTAGCAAGTTTTTTTATAAAACTGTCAGTAATCTCTTCAGCAAACTCAATATCTATATGAGAAGAGGCTAAGGATAGTTTTTCAAGGGGTTCTCTTTGATAAAAACCATTTTCGTAAATATACTGCTGAACTAGAGGATCAATTAAACTTGAAATATCTCGATTATGGTCTATATAATTTCTAATTTGACTAGAGCTAATACTGGCATAACTAGAAGGCAGATTTATTAATTTAATTTCTCCTAGAATTTTTTTCGTAGCCTCATCTAACTGCTTACTTTTTCCACGTTCAAAAATTATATGAGGGAAAGTGTGTATTGAGTATTCTGTTATTGGATTTCTATAGCAACTGGCATTTAATATAACATCACTACCGGCAACAAAATAGACCTCAGATTCTTTAAAATTTTCTTTTAATACTTTCAAATCCTTTGCGTTAGAAATATTTGTTGGAAACTCTTCTGGATAAATAAAAATATTTAATTCATCAGCTATGGACATACTTAGCAAATTTTTACGAAGTAAGTTTGGTAAGGTTTTTTTTGACCAAGAAAACTCATCAACAGACAAATAAACCTCAAAACCCATATTTCTTATAGATTTTGCAATATTCTTATGACTAAGTGAAAAAGGATCAAAGGTACCTGGGAAAAAAGCTGTTTTTGGAGGCATAGGTATACTAATTTCTCCTATAAAAAAATTGAAGTCTGATATAAATCTATATATGTGATTCAAGGCTGCAGAATTTGTAAGAAATAGTAACTGTTCTGTATTATCCTCTGCAATTAGTGTAAGGATTTTTTTCGAGGTTAATGTAAATATAGTATTTTTCTCTTCTAGAGATAGGAGTTTAGAACCAAAAACATCTTTTCCAAAGGTACTTACAGCAGCCTGCTTAACTTTTGTTTTATAATCACCAAGGCCATTTAAAAGTATACCAAGAATGTTTATCAAACGGCTATCATACTCTTGGAATTTATCATTAAATCTGTTTCTGTATTTTGGATAGTTAGCCAGGCAGATCCCCATGGTCTTAAGAATAAGAGGCTTTACATTCTCATTGGCTATTTTAATTTTAATTTTCAAATCATCTATAATTTCATTTAACTCCTTAGGCTCTAACCAAAGAAGTATTTCTCCTAGATAGGATGGGATATACTCAGTAAATCTATGTCCTTCTATTTCTAAGGCGCGAAGCAGTTCTATGGCAACCTCGTTTCTCTCAGCCAGTGTTAAAGAAGGCATAATTTTAAGTATGGCTAATCCTGCCCGATTTCTAACGGTTTCAACAGCACTTACTTTAAGTAGATTACAAAAATGGATAGCAGTATGTAGACCAGTACTCGGAGCTTTGTTTATGGTGTAATTTAGCAATAAATCTATTTGGTTTTTCTTTTTTATCCAATCAGTTGCTGTTTTTAAATTACTTAAAAATATATCAGGTATCTTTGCATAATCTTGTTCACAAAAATTTTGAAAAATGGGAATAGAGGTCTTTAGATTAAGCATTGTAAATATTCTAAGTTTAAGTAAGTTTTCAGCAGGAATTTTACTTTTAGTATAGTAACTAGAGTATTGGCCTGTTAAGTTATCTCTCAAATAATTGTCTTTTGGAAGTTTAATTATTAAATCGTTAATAACTTCTAAGGCAGAAAGCCTCAAAATACTGCTTCTTTTGTTTGTCATTAGGATTACATAATTAAATAATATGCTTAGGTCGTTATCATAAGGGTCCATGGGAACATACTTGGCAGTTTCTAGAAGAAATAATTGAGTTTCTGTATTGCCAAAGTGTGTGGAATCGTAATACTTAATAATAATATTTCGGTAACTTACAAGCATGCTTTTTCTACAATTTTTAAATAAGGCATTAACCATAATTTTAGTACAATAACCCATCCAAGTTCTATGACCTGGAATTATTTTATGACTTGGATAAAGGAGCTGATTCAAGTACTCCTTAAATAAATCCGAACTTGAAATAGTAGGGTTTTCTATACTTACATTTTTAGGGATTTCTTTATTGTAATCCTCATCGAATATAGCTATAAGAATTCCAATAAGTTCTGCACAATGACGTCTAATATCATCCTCAGAATGAGTTAGATTATCAAAGAGAAACTTAATAGTTTGTAGTTTTTGCTTTTGAGTTAAATATGTAGAATATTCTTCAAATACTCTTATATATTGTCTTAAATTTTTCCAGTGTTTTTCACTTCTTGCTTGTTCTAATATTTCATCTAAAGAGTATTCATCACGGAAGGTATACATTAAGTTGATATTATGATTTATAGAAAGATATTTAAGGTTTTGTACTATATCATTTCCTTGCATTAAAGAGTAAATGGGAGTACTTGTAATCTCAGGACTTTCATTATCATCTAAAGAGGTGTTAATTCCAATACTAATTAAATAATCCTCAAAGTCTTTTAGTTTAGCATAAACTCTTTTATATCTTTTTTCCTTCTTTTCATCAACATTCTCTAATTTATTAAGTATAACTTTAAAGGATTTAGCTAAGGAAAATATATTCATGGTAAAGCCTTCGCTAGTTTCAAGGTTCTTAACCCTAAAGTCAGAGTATATTAGTATTAAAGATTCTAAGGAAAGATTTTCAAGCTCTAAGTCCCAGGTGGAATGATTTATTGCAATATTTCTAATGTAGTTTATGTTATGTTTTTTAAACCATTGATCTGTATAATAGTAGTGTAAGTGAGGAACTCTTTTTAGGTCCTCTCCCATACAACCATATTTCCCTACATCGTGTCCAGCAGCAGCACCGGATACTCTCCCTAAATCTATTTGAACCCTTTTTTCTTTTAGTTGCCTTGCGATATGTAAGGAAAGATAATGAACTCCACAAATATGATCTAAAGTATTATATTTGAAAATTTCACCATTTAGTTTCATCATTTCATAGATACAATCTTTCTTGAAAGCTTTTATAAATTTTACATACTCATCCTCGTTCTCTAGACGTGCTATTTCTCCTTCACTTAAAAAAATCATAGCATAGCTACTTTGCCAGGTACCATCACTATAGTCCTTTTGAAGATTACATACAATTCTTAGAACTCTTAGATATAGTTCACAGGCAGCTTCTAGGTCTTCATGAAGTTTTATGGTTACAGCCTCTGGAAAGGATTTGTTTAAGGTGAAGTTATATAAATAACCGAGTAAGTCTTTCGGTAACCTATCTTTGCATAGCTCACCCATTATGTATTCACAAATTAAAAGAGTGCGTGTGCATGTAAAATCCTTACAGTCTATCATAGTTCTTAGGTTTTCTAAATAAGATGGGCTTGATAGGAAATTTTCAATAAGAGATTTGGAAATACCATAGGTTTTTAAATATTTTGGGTTTAATAGCTTCTTAGATATTTTTTGATTAACCTCTTTAAAATCTAAAAATTGCATATAGTCCTCCTTTAAGTTCTCTGGGGCATACAACAATTACTAATAGTTATAACCCTTGCTGTTATGTATATTAAAAATTATATACTTTTAATGCGATTATTTATAGGGGATAATGCAATTTTTATATAGAAAAAAAGCAAATACCTTATTTAGGTATAAGGTATTTGCATAGGCCGTAAAGATTATAAGCTTTATACATTTTACTTGTGTCTATGTAATCCATGTTGTAGGAGCCATCCCAGGGGTATATGGAAATGAAGTTTTCATTATATATATTGATGGCATACTTACTCTTGCTAAAGGTTAAAAATATTTTGTACATCGGTTTCTCTGGTAAGGCTTCTGGTTTTTCTATAAAACTATCATTGTTTAATGAATTAAAAAACTCAGCAAAGGTATATAAGTCTTCTTTAGAAAAATCCTTTTTCCGATAAAAGTTCATATATAGAGCATAAAGCTCTACCGGTGCTTCTAGAGATAAATCCTTCATTAGTAAATTGGTGTAATAGTAATTGTTTGGTTTGTTTTTTGTAAAGATCTTTTTATCCAATTTATAATTACAGCCAAAAAGACTTAAAGAAAAAAAAGTACATATTAGGATTAGAATACATTTCTTTATATTAATACTCAAATAATCACATCCTTCCACTGTCCTGTAAATAAAATATGTTGCAGGATTATATTTTATTACACAAAACCTGGATATTAGCATATTTTAAACTAAGAGCTAAAAATTTCCTTAGGGTTAATATTAAAAGAGAGAGGAGTGATTACTTTGAAATATGGAATTGATATAGGACATAATTATCCACCGGTGGATACTGGAGCTGTGGGCATAAGAAAAGAAGATGAATTAAATAAAGAAGTTGGAGACTTGGTCATAGAAAAACTAAAATTACTTAAGCATGAAGTAGTATACTGCACGCCCACTTATGCTTCTAGCTTAAGCGACTCACTTTATAGAAGGATAAATAAAGCAAACGAAGAAAAGGTAGATATCTATGTTTCTATCCATTTTAACGCAGGCGGTGGACGTGGAGCAGAAGTATTTGCAATATCGAAAGAAGGTAAAGAAATAGCTAAAAGGGTTGTAGATGCAATAGCTAAATTAGGTTATGTTAATAGAGGAGTAAAGGATGGGAGCTGGCTATATGTGCTAAAAAATACAAAAATGACTGCAATACTTGTAGAAGGAGCATTCGTAGATTCTAAAGAGGATATGGAAAATTATAATGCAGAAAAGATGGCCAGCGCTATTGTAGAAGGGTTAACAGGAAATTTTGTTAGTGAGCCCATAATTGAAAAAGATATTAAGAATGAAGAGACTAAGAATGAAGAGACTAAAACACTTACAAGCTCAGTAGTATCAAAGATACAGAGAGCATTAAATATATTAAACATACTAGATTCTACTGGAAGGAAGCTTGTAGAAGATGGAATTATAGGCCCGAAAACCACATCCTCCATTAAGAGATTTCAAAGTATAACAGGGTTACAGATAAATGGAGTAGCTAATGCCAACACAGATGAAGCATTAGTAAATATCTTAAATAAGCCTCTACTGGTATTTGGTAATAATAATATTGTTGCTAACCGTTATATACAGTGGAGATTAAATGTAACTGTAGATGGGATATTTGGAAATAATACTGAAAAAGCTATAATTGCATATCAAACCTCAAGGCGATTAAAACCAGATGGTGTAATGGGATATGCTACTTGGAGAAAATTAATAGGATAAAAAACTTGGATTTAGACCGCATTTCAGAAACGTGGTGCTAAATCCAGGTTTTTTATGTTTTAGGAATACTTTTTGACTTAATAGTTCACAATAGAAAAGTGTTAGTATAAAGGACGTAAAACTCAAAAAAAGTTAGCAGTTTTTTTGTTATAAAGAGAATCATGAGGAGGAGATTATGAGAGTTGGTGTTCCAAAGGGCTTATTATATTATAAATATTACCCCTTTATAGAAAAATTTTTAATGGAACTAGGTGCAGAAGTAATAACATCTGCAGATACAAATAAAAATATTTTAAATCAAGGTGTTAAATACTGTGTAGATGAGGCTTGTTTGCCAGTAAAAATATTCCACGGACATATAGTAGATATAAAGGATAAGTGTGACTTGCTAATAATACCTAGAATTATGAGGACTCGCCAGCGGGAGTATATATGCCCTAAGTTTTGTGGACTTCCAGAAATGATATTATACAGTATACCAAATATGCCTAAGGTGATGATAGAACCTATATATGCTACTAGTGAGAAGGAATTATATACTTGGTGCAAAAAACTTGGGGAAATGGTTACTAAAGATAAGAGTAAAATTAAAGGTGCATTTAACGAAGCTTTAGAAAAACAGAGAAATTTTAAATTCGGTATTAAAGATGAAGAATATAAAAAAACTATTGCCTTAGTGGGGCATCCATATAATCTTTACGATACTTTCATTAATATGAATATAGTAAAAAAACTAAACAAATTGGGCGTTGGAGTAATAACTGAGGAGTATGTAGATGAAGAACAAATTAAGTTAGAGGCGGAAAGTCTTTTTAAAAGGCCCTTTTGGACTTTTGCTACAAATTCTTATGGATTTACAAGTATTATGGCAAAAAACAATGAAGTGGATGGTGCAGTATACATATCATCCTTCGCTTGTGGAATTGATTCTGTGGTGCTTGAACTTATTAAAGATAAGATTGAGGATTTTCCACTCTTAGTTTTAAAGGTTGATGAACATACTGGTGAAGGTGGCATAGATACGAGAATCGAGGCTTTTATTGATATGCTTGAAAGGAGGAAAAATAGTGAAGATAACATTCCCGCACTTGGGCAACACATATCTTGCAGCTAAAGCACTATTTGATGGACTAGGAGTAGAGTGTATAATTCCACCCTTTAGTAGCAATGAGACTTTAGAGTTAGGTTCAAAATTTTCACCAGAAGAAATGTGTTTGCCTTATAAAATTATGATGGGTAATTATCTGCAGAGTATAGAGATGGGAGCAGACACTATACTCATCGTTGGAAGTTGTGGACCTTGTAGATTTGGGGAATACTGTGAATTGCAGATGAATGCACTAAAGAAAATGGGACACGACTTGACTTTCATTGTAATTGATAGCCCTTTTGATATAGGGAAACAAGAGTTTTTAAATCGCTTATACAAAATATCTGAAAATAGCACAAGAAGTAAAGCCCAAAAAATTAGAGCGCTAAAGGTGGCTTATGATGTAATTGATTTAATAGAAAAAATTGAAAGTAAGGTTCATTATTTAAATGGTTTTGAAGTAAATAAAGGTGAATTTAAGAGACTTTTAAAGGAATGCCAAAGCAACGCTGCGAAAGCAGTTACACCATCACGTATGGTGGACATTTTAAAAGAATATAAAAATAAAATTAAAGAAGTCCCCATAAATAAACATAAATCCCCAGTAAAAATTGCAATTATAGGTGAAATTTACACTGTAATCGAACCCTTTTCAAATGTTTATATAGAAGATAAACTTATGGATTACGGCGTAGCCATCAAAAGAATGCTTACGCCTAGCTGGTGGGTAAAGGATATGGCACTTAAGTGTTTAAATCTTAACTCAATTGACATAAGGAGAGCGTCTAAAGAATACCTTCCATATTACATTGGTGGGCATGGGAGAGAATGTATAGGAGAGGCGCTTCTTGCAGAAAAAGAGAATTTTGATGGAGCAATTCAAATTTTCCCTATGGGATGTATGCCAGAAATTGTATCAAAAGCTATTTTACCTGCCATATCAAATGATAAGGATTTTCCAATAATGTCTTTGGTAGTAGATGAAATGACTGGAGAAGCAGGGTATGTTACTAGAATAGAAGCATTTGTAGATCTGTTAGAGAGGAGGAAAAGTAATGTACAATATGGGAGTTGATGTAGGATCAGTAAGTACTAATATTGTATTACTAGATAATAATTTAAGGGTTATTGAAAAGTTATATTTAAGAACAAAAGGTAAGCCTATAAAGGCAGTACAGCAGGGATTTAAGATTTTAAGCGAAAAGTATGATAGCAAGCAAATAAAATCAGTAGGAACTACAGGCAGTGGAAGGCATATGGCTTCTTTTTTAATAGGTGCTGATATAGTAAAAAATGAAATTACTGCTCATGCAGTGGCAGCTTTAGAAATTGATAAAGAGGTAAGTACCATATTAGAAATTGGAGGTCAAGATTCAAAGATAATCCTACTTAAAAATGGCATAGTAACAGATTTTGCAATGAATACGGTATGTGCAGCGGGCACAGGATCTTTTCTTGATAGGCAGGCAGAGCGGCTAGAGATCCCTATTGAAAGTTTTGGAGAGTATGCATTAAGATCAAAAGCCCCTGTAAGGATAGCTGGGAGATGTGCTGTTTTTGCTGAATCCGACATGATACACAAGCAACAGCTTGGGTATAAGGAGGAAGACATCATAGGCGGTCTTTGTGAAGCACTAGTTAGAAATTATCTCAGTAACGTAGGAAAAGGAAAGGATATTCGCTCAAAGATATTCTTTCAAGGAGGAGTTGCAGCTAATAAAGGTATTAAAGCAGCGTTTGAAAAGGCTATAGGAGCTGAGGTTTGTATTCCAGAGCACTATGATGTAATGGGAGCTATAGGATCAGCAATACTTGCAAAAGAAGATCTTACAAGGAAAGAAAGAACAAATTTTAAAGGCTTTGAAATAGCAACTAATGATTTTATGCCTAAAAACATTGAGTGCAATGGTTGTGGTAACAATTGTGAAGTAATCGCAATAAAAGATGGAGAGAAAACTGTGGGTTGCTTTGGAGATAGATGCGGAAAATGGAGTAATGAGATGGTTATATAACTTCACTATAATACTTAAGGATTATAGTGAAGTTAAATAATAAAAAAATGCTCTTATGGCTAAGAGCATTTTTTTTGTAGAACTAATTTTAATTTGCGGAAGTATTTATATTAATTGGGCTATAAAATACATAGCTACTACGATTCTTAGGAAGAATAAATAGTGTATAGGTAATTTAGGTAATAGCCTTAGATTTAGGCTTTTGATTGAGATATTTACTTATACATGCTAATATTATACTTGTATAGAAATTTATATAAGTTAAAAAATAGTTTATAAGGGGGAGAAAATATGTTACTTAAAGAATTAACAGAAGCTTTTGGCGTAAGTGGTTATGAGAAAGAAATAAGAGAATTAATAAAGGAAAAGGTTAAGGAGTATGCAGATGAAATAACTGTAGATGCTCTAGGCAACTTAATTGTGCTTAAGAAGGGTAGCGGTGATAATAAAAAGAAAATAATGGCATCTGCGCATATGGATGAAATAGGTTTTCAAGTTGTAAAAATTGATGATAAAGGTTTAATAAAGGTAAGAGGGCTTGGTGGTATTCCAATTGCTGCAACAGTAATGAATAGAGTTAGGTTTAGAAATGGAACTATAGGAATTGTTTCTAATGTAACTAAGATTGAAGATATTAAGAATGAAATAAAAAATATATACATAGATTTAGGAGCTCAGTCTAAAGAGGAAGCTTCAAAATATGTGAAAGTTGGGGACGTAGCGTCTTACATTGGAGAGTATGTAGAGCTAAAGGATAATAATGTAACTGCAAAGGCTATGGATGATAGAATTGGCTGCTATATTATGATTGAAGCTTTAAAGAAAATAGAGAATCCATATAATGATTTATATTTTGTGTTTAGTGTACAAGAAGAATTAGGGTTAAGAGGGGCAACGGTTGCTTCTGAAAGAATAAATCCAGACCTAGGTATAGCATTAGATGTTACTGTAGCTAACGATTTTCCAAATGCACCAGAAGTAAGCGCTACTTTAGGTGGAGGAACTGCTATTAAAGTTTCAGATGGATCAGTAATATGCAATGAATATCTTGTTGAAGAAATGGTGAAATGCTGTGAGGAAAATAATATAAAACACCAGCTTGATGTTATTACAGGTGGTGGTACTGATGCTGGTGCTATTAATAAATCAAACTTCGGTGTAAGAGCTGCTGGTATTTCTGTAGCAACAAGATATGTACATGGACCTAATTGCTTTGTTAACATGAAAGATACTGAAGCATCAATTGAGTTACTAAGTAAATATGTAAATAGAGTTTTTGATTTCGAATAAAAGTAAATAACTGTAACATAGAAAATTACTTCTATGTTACGGTTATTTTTATTAAAAGCTAGATATATATTCATTTGGTTTTTACCTTTATTTCTTCAGTTTGAAATCTAAAATATTTGACAATAATTCTATATCTCCATTAAATGGGAAGCTTAATAATTTATTTGCATCTTCAAAAATTAAATAACAGGGTGGGTTATTTTCGGGAACTAGGATATAAACCTCGCTTACAAGTGCATTCAATGACTTAGAGTTCACTTTAACAAAAGGGTTTAATGGTATTCTAATGGCATATCCATCGTCAGTAGCAGGATCATTTTTATATAGTCCTTCTACATTGGTAATCCAACTTGTAATCATATCTTGAATTTGCGGATTTGATTGGACTACTTTCACAACCTTACCTTGCTTAGGGTCAAAAATTTCAACATACTTAAAACCCTCAGCATTTACATGTATTAATTGCTTGAATATAACAAGAAAGGATAACACAACCAATAGTTTTTTAATCATATCAATCACCTCTTTATTAAGGTTTCCATAATAAGCTATAGATATTATGGAAATACCTGAAAAGTTTGAGTATGAGATAATAGTTCAAGTTGAAACTCTTACGGGTGAAACCAAAGTTAAGAGCACTTAGGAATATTCTTCCTAAGTGCTCTTAACTCCGTAAATTCAATGGTGCCGAAGGCGGGATTCGAGAAATCACATTTTTACTAATGTTCAATAGTCATTGCAACACGCGTGGTTGTAACATTTACAAGGGTTTAACAGAAAATGAGTTTTTACTAAATATACGTCTAGTTGTTGCAAATGTTGTTGCAAATTTATTCAAACATAGCGTTTATTTTAGCATACTCTTTGTTATTTTTATCTTTATTCACTTCTGCATAAATAAGCATAG
>CALJTN010000269.1 GCA_937976175.1 uncultured Clostridiaceae bacterium
AATTTATGCTGATGGTGAATTATTCTATGAAAATGGAAGATTTATTGATGGCATACTAGAGAAGTATAACTTATAAAATAAAAGATAGCTATTAACAATTCATTAATAGCTATCTTAAAGAAGTTCTTAGTTTTGAACACAGCCTTGAAGTGTTCTTTAATCTTTATACACTGGTGGAGATAAGGGGATTCGAACCCCTGGCCTCTTGAATGCCATTCAAGCGCGCTCCCAACTGCGCTATACCCCCATGCAAGATATTTATATCAGCATACTAATATACTATATACTATTATATCACAAATACGCAAATATTTTAACACTTTTATCACAAATTACATCCCTAACTTCACATATTAATAATCTTACCAAATTTTTTAATTCCATTACGTATTTCATTTTGTAATCCTCCAATTATAGCATCTTCAAGTTCTTTTAAATCCGAAATGCTTTTTTCCTTAGTTATTACAATTATTCTATCGCTTTTTTTCACAACATCATTTCCATGAGGAACTACTACCTCTTTTTTTCTTATAATGGTAGCAATAATAGTATTATCTTTGATATTTAAATTCTTTAGAGGTTTATTTATAAGCTTACTTTGATCATCTACCACAAATTCTAGTACTTCTACACCTCCCTCAGCTATTTTAAGCAAGGATTTAAGAGCGCTTCCTCTGACATGCTTAAGTATTTGACTTGTAGTTATATGTTTGGGACTTATAATAGAATCTAACCCTAACTGTCTACCCATATTAATAAAATTACTTCTACTTATCTTTGTTACAACCTTTTTAACTCCACTTCTTTTAGCCATTAGTGAGGACATCAAATTTTCCTCATCTATACCAGTAATAGCTACAAATCCATCCATATTTCCTATAT
The DNA here is from genome assembly GCA_937976175.1 of uncultured Clostridiaceae bacterium. GTDB lineage: Bacteria > Bacillota > Clostridia > Clostridiales > Clostridiaceae > Clostridium_AD. The sequence continues at coordinate 883 of CALJTN010000269.1, forward strand.
TTTCAGAGATCAAAACATCTTCTTCTGTAGCATCACTATTTATAATAAGTGCATTAGGAAGCGCTTCTGACAGCTCAAAGCATCTCTCTTTATCGATTTCTATAATTTTTATATTCATCCCCATGCTTGCCAGCATCTTATATAAATAATAAGCAATTCTTCCTCCACCCATAATCATTACATTTTTAATTTTTTGTGGGTACTTACCACTATGCTTGCAAAAACTATAAATATTGTAAGTTTTACCTATAACATATATAATGTCATTTTCTTTAATAAATTCTTTTCCATTAGGAACAATAATTTCATCACCTCTTACTATTATGCCTATAAGAATACATGATGACGTATCTCTATCAATTTCTTCAACTTTTCTTCCTATAATCCACATATCAGATGTTACTTTTAATTCAACCATCCTCACTTTTCCACTAGCAAATCTCTCTATATTAATAGCAGAGGAAAATCCTAAAGTATTTGCAATTTCTTCTGCTGCTGCATATTCTGGGTTTATTACAAAATTAAGACCTAATTGCTCCTTAATTAAAGATAACTCCTCCGCATATTCTGGATCTCTTACTCTTGCAATGGTTTGAAGAACTCCCAGCTTTTTAGCAGTAAGACAACATACCATGTTTACTTCATCACTTCCTGTTACTGCAATGAGCAAATCAGCATGGTCAATACCTGCTTCAAGAAGTATATTTGCACTTACTCCATTTCCTTTAATTGACATGACATCAAGATTGTCTTCTACTTTTTCAAGTGCATGGACATTTTTCTCTATAACAGTAACATCGTTTTTTTCAGCTACAAGATTTTCTGCAAGCGTATATCCAACTTTACCAGCACCAATAATTATAATTTTCATATATTCCTCCTAATAAATTCCACCACAAGACCTTTTAATAAGTATACCTATATTTTTGCATTTTCATGTTAGATGTATATCTTCATCCTATACATCTATACTATTATTAAAAAAATATTTATATCACAGGAACCGTAAATCTTCCTAATTTCATTTTAGATAAATACACACTTTAAAGGGTAACTGTAAAAAATTCAACTTGAATGCTGTATAAAAAACTGTTGCATTTCCCTATAGAAATATCATATAATGTTCTAAATAAAATAAGAGAGGATGATCTAAATAAAAAAGGGAAAGGTTCTTACACCCGAAAGAATGTTAATTTGGATAACAGTTCTTCCGGGTGTATTTATTTATAGAAAATGATATCTGTAATTACTGCCCCCAAGGAAAGGAGTAGACATCTTGGACTTAAAAGAAAAAATTAAAATTCTTCCCTCTACACCTGGTGTATATCTTATGAAAGATTCTCTCCAAGGTATTATTTATGTTGGAAAATCTAAAAACCTAAAAAGCAGAGTAGCCTCATATTTTGTAAACTCAAAGTCTCATTCTCCAAAGGTTGTGAAACTTGTAAAAAACATAAAGGACTTTGAATATATCTTGACAGACACAGAATTCGAAGCCTTTATACTGGAATGTAAACTTATACAAGAAATTAAACCTATATATAATAGAAAAATGAAGAGTTTTTTATCTTACACCTATATAAAAATAGATAAAGCTTACACCAGCATAGTAATTTCAAATGACACTGTAAAAGATGATGAAAACTTTTATTTTGGTCCCTATACTAGTAAAAGTACTGTTGAAAAAGGATTACAGTGTATAAAAGAATATTATAAGATAATGTGCAGCGGTAACTATAGGAAAGCTTCCCCTTGCTTAAATTACTCTCTTGGTTCCTGCATAGGATTTTGTTTTGATGACTCTATAAAAGAAGATTATAAAAATATTTTATGTGAAATAATAGATATACTAAATGGTACCAACAAAACATTTCTTGAAAAAATGGAGCTAAGTATGAATATGGCTGCTGAAGAATTTGATTTTGAAACTGCTGCGAAATATAGAGATTATATAACTGTTATTAACAGTCTAATAAGCAAAGAAAAGGTTATAGAGTTTACAATGGAAAATAGGCACATTGCCTTGATTGAATATTTAAATGATGATATCTTTAAGCTCTTTCTTATAAGTGGAAGCAACGTACTTTTTACAGAAAAATATGATATGTGTACTTCTGATATTGAATGTTTGAAATTATCTTTAAAAAATAACATTATACATTATTTTAAGAATGAACACTTAAATAACCTAATTGAAATTGGCAAAGATAAAATAGATGAAGCTCAGATAATTTATTCTTATTTGAATGCAAAACAAAATAATTGTAAGTATATTGTGATTTCAGAAGAATGCATTTATGAAAATAATAGCTTATGTTTAGATCAAGCCTTAAGTTCTTTGCTTATTAAAAATTAAAAAAATATTATGATCTTTAATGTCATAGCCTCCCCAAAGAGAGCCACTTAAATACTCACTCCAATTTTCATCGTCTAGCTCTTTAGTGTTTCCATCTATAAATCTTCCTTCGCAAACTTTATATCTTGTGATTTGCTCAAAATCTGAGTAAATCACTTTATCAAGATCCTTTAATATTCTTTCAATCCTTTCAATTTCAAGTGCCATAAAAAAAATGCCTCCCCCTTACTCATAAATCATCATCTTTTTATTTTTATTTATCTAAAGGTCCCCCATTAAATATACTACAACTAGGCAGCCATCTCTCCGATAGCGAGTAAGGTATCCTTACTCCAGGAATACTCTCCCCTAATATAACGTTAGGTTTAATCTTACCATGATAGTCACTTCCACCTGACACGTAAAAATTGTGACTTTTGCAATAGTCAAGAAGGAAGTTTGTTTTATCCATTGTGTGAAGAGAGTGATAACATTCAATACCATCAATAGCTTTTAATGATACTATTGAGTTTAGAAATTCCTCATAATCCTCTGCATAGTACACATAAAGATGGGCAAGAAATGACTTTCCTCCTGCTTTTTTTATTATCTTGGTGATTTCCTCTATGGATGGATAATTCTTTAATTGATTTAGGTAAAATGGACTGCTTTCATTATTAACACAAGTTCTATAAAAGGCGTTAACCCCTTTCCATACCTCTGTAGAAAAGTGTTGTTGATTTTCAGGATATTTTTTTAAATCAAAATATAATACTTGTGTTGCAAAGATGAATATGTAAATCTATCATTTTATGAATCATTCTCCTTTTCCTATTACCTGTTTATAAATGCCAATTTTTCTAACACATACAATATATTTATTCAATGCTCAATGAAATATTTAATTAAATCTATTTTAAATTTTACATTCTATAAATATTAGCGTCAATTATAATATACGTTTTTCTTATAAAAAAAGTACGAATATAAATATTTCGTACTTTTTCACCCCTATTCTTCTATATACGTAATATTCCCATCAAAAATGTAATTAAAAGAAGTCTTTGAACCTTCTAGTACAAACATCATTTTTTCAATTACAACTTGCTCTTCCTTGCTAGTGGTTATGGAAAGTTTATCTTCTTCATTAATTTCAGATTTCAATCCAAATTCATATATAAAATTATTTATGACTCTTACCCACTCAGATATGTCACTAGAATTTATATTTTCCTTCTTTACAAAATCCTTTAGTGTCTTATCTAATTGTTTTTTTGAATATCTCAATATATTTGCCATCTTTTTTGCCTCCTAACTGTAAGCCTAATAAATTATACCACAAAAACTGACTTCAGACAGCTATGGTCTTACATTTACTATTTTACTCCAATTGCTATATACTTTTATAGTTCCAACAGTTCGGAAGGACCTTATTTTATAGTGATAAGTTTTCACTGGTATCAAGCCTGAATTTGTATAATATAAATATGTCTTTCGTGTTAGCAAACTATATACCTCATAACCCTCTGCTGACGTTACCGCATTCCAGGTAAGGCTAACATTTTCAGAGCTAATTCGGGTAGCCTTAAAATTTGTTGGTATAGATAGTGAATTATGCACTACTGCTGCTTGTACAATTCCAACTGAGTTAAAGGCATTGTTTATGGCTATAGCTTCATTTTCTCCGTATAAATCAGTAGCCGCTTGCATAAGACAACTTTTAGCTTGCCCAAAGTCCGTATAAGGAGTCATATAGTTTACTAAAGCTCTATAATATATCCTTGCAGTCTTTTCCATGCCTATGCTATTAGCAATGAGGTAAGCTGCCTTATTAGGAATACCTGAATTTATATGAACCCCACCATAATCACCAGCTTCAGTATCGGGATAATACTTATAATTAATCATATTATCAGGCTGACCATATAATGTAGGCTTTGATAAACTTCTTAATGCATCCCCTGCAATGTATGGAGTATAAACATCATCCCCTATAACCCAATCAGCGGCACTAAACCTCCAGCTTCCTCCTGAGGCAACATTGTACTTATCATAGGTGGAAATAAGTACGCCAAATACATCCGCAATAGATTCATTTAAGGCACCTGATTCATTGCGATATTGAAGGTTTGCAGTATTACTTATTATTCCGTGGGTCATTTCATGCCCAACAATATCTAAATCTCCACTAAGATAGGTAAACATATAGCCGTCTCCATCACCATAAACCATTTCATAGCCGCTCCAGAAAGCATTATTGTACTTATGTCCATAGTGGGTAAAAGATTTAATAGCCATGCCCTTACCGTCCAGGCTGTTTCTATTAAATAGATTTTTATAAAAGTCAATTACTTTACCGGCATTATAATGGGCACTAACGGAAGCCTTATGCTTTTCCGTTCCAAAAAAATTAGTACTATTTGAAACCAAAGTTCCAATGGACGTCCCATTATTTAAGGAATTTGTAACTATGCTGCTAGTTGCTGATTTTGTCAAATCCCTCATTTGATAGGAGTTCCCATCTAAATACAAGTTTAGAGTTCTATTTTGTCCAAGTACATCAATACCTGAACCTGTTGTTGATACCCCATGTCTTATATTATTTTCTGTTTGAATTACTTCCCCTGAATGTGCTTCAACAAAAACATCATAATTCCCTATGGTAGGCTCTGCATAGGAAATATTCACCTTAAACACTTCATAATTTTGATTTTCTTTAATTAATATTAACTTTTCCACTTTTGGAGTATTTCTTAAGCTTTTAAAACTGTACTGGTTTTTAGCTATTTCAATGGCCTCACTTTCAGAAATAGTTTTATCTCCAGTAGTTGTTATATTCTTATTAGCTTCAAATTTCCCATTAACGCTTACTATAACTCCATCTTTGTCGAAGTGCACATTAATAATGCTACCCTTCACTTTAATTCCCTTGATAACTTGTACAAATTTTACAAAAGTATGCCCTATATCATCTTCCTTTGCCTCAATAACCTTAAGCTCCTCTGCCACACTATCAATTCCGAATAGAAGCTTGTTTTCTTCCAAAAATCTAGTTGCTGACTTCTCTCCTGGTACTTCCTTTGCGCTGAGCTTCCCCGATAGAAATACTTGTCCACTTTTTTTACTTAATTTTCTATTAGTATTGTCTCGATCCTTAGAATTATCAATAGTTTGTACCTTGCTTAACCCCTTAGCCTTATCAATAGTTTGTACCTTGCTTAAATCCCCAGTGTTATCAATAGTTTGTATATTCCCTAAAGACTCATTTTTATCCACAATTTGTATATTGGCTAAACTTTCTATAGAGTGTAATTGCTTCTCATATAAAGGAATAGCTACAGACCTAATTAATGCTAAACTTAGAAAAATAGAAATAAACTTTTTCATCATGCTATTCCCCTCCATTTGTTTGCTCTGAAATAATAATTAGTTATACCACCTATAATACATTCTTTACACGGTTTTGCAATAAAAGTTTAATAAATTTTACAATCCAATTTTTTCTTTTTAATGAAATCTATTGTTGGGTATGATTAAATTTGTTAAAATGTAGGCGACTGAATTTTTATAAACAATAGTATCTATTTAAAAACTCTTCATCAGTTCCAGTTCTTGTTAAAATAATGGAACTCCTGGCAATAGATAAAAATCACAGGTGTCTATTAATAAAAAACTAATAAATAATGAGGAGATGATAAAATGATTTATGTTAAAAACTATTCAAATAACCCACATTTTAACTTGGCCCTTGAAGAATACTTTCTAAAATCCTTAAGGGGAGAAGAATACTTTATCCTGTGGCAAAATGAACCCGCCATTATAATTGGAAGAAACCAAAATGCTTTAGAAGAGATTAATAAAGCTTATGTGGAAGAAAATAATATAAAAGTGGTTAGACGTCTCTCCGGCGGTGGAGCTGTATACCATGATTTAGGAAACTTAAATTTCACTTTTATTGTAAATGCAGATAGATCTAATACAAATAATTTTAAAAAATTTACAGATTCTATAGTTTCTAGCTTAGAGAAAATAGGTGTGAAGGCAGAATTTACTGGGAGGAATGATATTACAATAGACTGTAAAAAGTTTTCTGGAAACTCTCAATATTATTTCAAAGACAGACTTTTACACCATGGAACAATTCTCTTTAATTCTGACCTTTCTGTAGTTCAAAGTGCTTTACAAGTAAAGATGGAAAAAATAGAATCAAAGGGTATTAAGTCTGTGCGAAGTAGAGTAACCAATGTGTATCCTTATTTAAAGAAAAAGGTTTCTGTAGATGAATTTAAAGAAATCCTTATTCACTCTATTTTTGAGTATAAGGGTATTCCTTATACTGAATATGAATTAAAGCAAAGCGACGTAGATGAAATTCAGCGTCTAGCAGATGAACGATATGCCACATGGAGCTGGACCTATGGTGAGTCACCAGAGTTTAATATAGAGAAAAGCAAAAGATACCCTTTTGGTCAATTAAATATTAAGCTAAACGTAAAAGATGGAAAGATAAAAACCATGGGTATATATGGAGACTTTTTTGCAAATAAGGATTTATTAAACTTGCAAGAAGCTTTTGTAGGCATTAAGTTTGAAGAAGAAATCCTAAGAGATGCAATTAAGGTATTAGAATTGCAAGAGTATATTCAAGGTATAACAAGTGAGGATTTTATAGACTGTATGTTTCACTAATTAAAGTCAGTGATTTTTTAGAGGTAACATCCATAGATTTCTGTAAATGGAATCTATGGATGTGTAAACCCTAAAGTAAAAAATAGCATAAATTTAAGTTTTAAATATGTGAATTGGTTTGTCTATTGCACCATGAGCTGCCTCCATTATAGCCTCTGACAAAGTAGGGTGTGGATGTATAGCTTTTGCTACATCATGCACAGTACCTTCTAGCTGCATTGTAGTTACTGCTTCTGCAATCATATCTGTAGCATGAGAAGCTAAAATATGAACTCCCAGAATTTCTCCATATTTTTTATCAGCTACGATTTTGATAAAGCCCTGAGTTTCACCTTCTGCGAGAGCTTTCCCATTTGCTTTTAAAGGAAATTTACTCACTATTACTTCATGTCCTCTTTTAATCGCTTCCTCTTCCGTAAGTCCTGCAACTCCTATTTCAGGGAAACTGTAAATACAAGAAGGGATTTTATCATAATCAATCTTTGCATTACCCCCTAAGATATTTTCTACAGCCACTATGCCTTCTGCTGAGGCCACATGAGCAAGCATAAATTTGCCATTTACATCTCCAATAGCATAGACCCCCTCCACGTTTGTTTCAAGCCTTTCGTTGGTTTTTATTGAGTTTTTATCTATAGCAAGATTTAGTTTTTCTAGACCTTGAATATTAGCTTTTCTACCTAGGCTAATAAGAATGGTGTCTGCTTTTAAAATTTTTGTTTCTTCTTTTATTTTTATTGTAAGCTGGTTTTTATCAAATTTTTCAAAGTTTACACCGTAAATAATATCAATTCCTTTTTTCACTAAAATACTTTCCATGGCAGCTCTTATTTCATTATCCACACCTCTTAAAATCATCTCTGATCTTTGGAGGATAGTTACGTGACTTCCAAGGGCATTAAATAGTACAGCAAACTCAATGCCTATGACACCTCCACCAATTACAATAAGTTCCCTCGGCACTTCCTTTAGGGATAGAATCCCCTTACTATTTACAGTGTACCCGCCATCCATAGACTCTTTTAATCCGGGAATACCTGGTGTCATGGCAGAGGAACCTGTTGCAATAATGAGCTTTTTTGATTGCAATGTTTCCCCATTTACTTCTAGTGTGTTTTTATCTACTACATCACCATGTCCAAGGTATATATCTACTCCATTTTGATTTAATAAAGCCTTTACACCCCCTGTAAGTTGTTTAACTACAGCATCTTTTCTATTTTGCATTGCATTCCAATTTATGGTCACCTTGCTTTTATCTTCTATATTAATACCATACTTCTCTGAATTCATTATATCTTGGTATACCTGTGCACTTTTTAAAAGAGTTTTGGTAGGAATGCATCCCCAGTTTAAGCATACGCCGCCAAGCTCTCCCTTTTCTATTAAAGCGGTTTTTGCTCCTAATTGAGCTGCTTTAATTGCAGCAACATATCCACCAGGTCCACCACCTAAAATAATAATGTCGTAGGTTTTCAATTTAACTCCGCCTTTCTTTATAAGTTATTTGTAAAAAGAGATGCCATGCTAGTAGCAGTGCACCCCTTTTATTGTTAGCTTAACACTAAAAGCATAGGGTCATCTAGATAAGCTTTTAGCCTACCTAGAAATCTTCCTGCATCTGCGCCATCAATTACTCTATGGTCAATGCATATTGTAATAGGAAGAATATCTCGTATTATTATTTCATCCTCAATAACCACTGGTTTTTTTGTTATTTTTCCAACTCCAAGTATAGCAACCTCTGGGTGTTTAATTACTGGAATTCCAGAATAAGCTCCTATGGCGCCGTAGTTTGTTATGGTGAAGGTTCCATTTTGCAAAGTATCTAAAGTAAGAGCTCTATTTTTTGCTTTTTCTGTAAGCAGAGAAAGCTCTACTGCCATTGGTAAGATACCTTTTTTATCACAATCCTTTATTACAGGAACCAATAAGCCATCGGGTGTATCTACAGCCACACCCATGTTATAGTATTTCTTTAATACAAGTTCTTCTGTTTTATCATCATAACTTGCATTAAACATGGGATAATCCTTAAGTGAAAGGGTTACTGCTTTTATGATAAATGCCATATAAGTTAAGTGAACACCTTGTGCTATGGCCATGGTCTTTGATTCTTCCCTAAAAGCTACAAGCCTTGAAACATCTATTTCATCCATGGCAGAGGCATGAGGAATTATAGATTTTGAAAGCACCATGTTTTTTGCAATGGTCTTTCTAAGCATAGTAAGAGGAACTCGTTCCACTTCTCCTGCAAATTTAAGTTCCGGAATAACTATAGACTGTACCGCAGCACCTAAAACTGTAGGCACCTCTCCACTTGTTTCCTTCTCCTTTTTAGCAAGATAAATATCCTCCTTCATAATCCTTCCAATTGGACCTGTTCCTTTTATTTTGTGTATATCAATGCCTAAATCTTTAGCTAGTTTCCTTGCAACAGGTGTGGCAAGAACTTTTATAGAAGGCTCAGCTTTAAGTGTAGGCTTTTCTTCATGACTGGTGGCAATAAGCTGTGAGGAAACTTCTAATTCTCCTACAACTCCAGCCGTTTCACCCTCATCTATAGGATCATTTGAAGATGATGGTTTCTTTATTGTATCCTCTGAATCTTGAACTTCGACTATTACATTTCCAACATAAATAATTTCTCCTTCTTTAGCTTTTGTACTGGATATAATCCCGCTGACTGGAGAAGGTATTTCTGCATTTACTTTATCCGTTTCTACAAGGAATAAAGAGTCTCCTTCCTTAATAGAATCTCCTGGATTCACAAACCATTTTAATATCTTTCCTTCCGTAATCCCCTCCCCTATATCTGGGAATTTAAATTCAA
>CALJTN010000270.1 GCA_937976175.1 uncultured Clostridiaceae bacterium
GTTAAAGATGAGAATAAAATATAAAAACTTAGTTATTTTTGCTTTGGCTATGATAATAATGGGCATTGTTACAATAAAAGTGACAAATGCGGCTCCACAAACACTACCAATACCTAGAATTAATATTTCAGTTGATAATGCCAATACTCCTAGTGAACATGTTGACAATATTAGGCTTTTAGTGTTACTTACAATACTTACTATATTGCCGTCAATTATTATAATGACCACTAGCTTTGTAAGAATAATTATAGTGCTATCCTTATTTAAAACTGCTATTGGAGTTCAGCAGGCAATACCAAAAGAAGTTATAATAGGGCTAGCGCTATTTTTAACATTTTTCACTATGGCACCAACCTTTGAGAAAATTAATAGTGAAGCTTTAACTCCTTATTTGAATAATACAATATCTCAAGAGATTGCCATTGAGAGAGGCTCAAAGCCCATGAGAGATTTTATGCTAAAACAAACTAGAGCAAAGGATTTAAAACTCTTTTTACAGGTGGGTAATCTTGAGGATACAGTTAAAAATGAAGTTGATGAAAATGGTAATATAGTAATGAAAAACGGAAAGCCTAGGATTACCTATGACAATGTACCCTTATATGCAGTAGTACCTTCTTTTATAATAAGTGAACTAAGGCGATCCTTTGAAATGGGATTCTTGTTATTTATACCTTTTATAATGATAGATATTGTTACGGGTAGTATTCTTATGGCCATGGGAATGATGATGTTACCACCAGTTATGATTTCTCTACCCTTTAAATTATTGTTATTTATTATGGTTGACGGTTGGAATTTACTTGTAAAGTCGTTGATTATGAGTTTTAGTTGAGGTGAATTAAATGACGGAAAGTATTGTTTTATCAATAATAAAAGATGCTATTCAGACTGCCATAATGGTGGCTGCTCCTATTCTGCTTGTAGCTACTCTTGTAGGATTAATAATAAGTATATTTCAAGCCACTACTCAGATTCAGGAGCAAACATTAACCTTTGTGCCAAAGCTACTGGCAGTAGCACTAATGGGCTTAATAATGGGGAGCTGGATGATCCACACATTAGTTGCATTTACAACTAGAATTTTTGAATTGATTGCTAATATGGGAGGTTAGGTGGAGTTATATTGATTAATACAGCTTATTACTTAGGCTTTATCATGGTATTCTTGAGAATATCAGCATTCTTTAGGAGTGTACCGATTTTCTTTCCTAAGTCTGCTCCTGCTATGGCTAAAATTGGATTCTGCGTTATTTTCACACTTTTAATACTCCCAGGTGTTAACTATGAAAATGTAAACTTGATTAATAATAACACAGCACTTATAATATTTGCTATTACTGAGGTTATCACTGGTTTAACCTTAGGATATATAACAAAGTTTTGCTTTTTCTCTGCACAGATGGCTGGGCAACTTATGGATTTTCAAGTGGGATTTTCCATGATGAGTATGTTTGACCCTATATCTAATGAGAATGTTACATTGCTTGGCAGATTACTTTATTGGGTAGCTATGGTAATGTTTTTTGTGGTAGATGGACATCATATGTTAATAAGAGCCATTATTGACAGTTTTAACGTAGTTAATATTGGAAAATTTATACTTTTACAGCAATCAGCAATGATGATATTAAAAATCTTTATAGAGTTTTTCACCTTAGGACTGAAAATAGCAATACCTATTATTTTAATAATCATTATAACGGATTTAAGCATGGGGCTAGTATCACGAACAGTACCACAGTTAAACATTATGATTTTAGGTATGCCTATAAAAATATTAGTAGGACTCAGTTGCTTTGCTTTAATTTTACCAGTAGCCATAAAGTTAATAGTAAATTCATTTTATACTATTCCTGATATAATTAAAGCTTTTTATAGGGTGTTACCCTTACTGATTATTATTTCAGCGGATAGTGGTGAAAAAACTGAAGAAGCTACTCCTAAAAAGAAAAGTGAGGCAAAGAAAAAAGGTCAGGTAGCAAAGAGTAAGGAGTTATCGTCTACTTTTACATTGCTAACTTCAACACTTTTGATGATTCTGCTAGGTTCTTATACTCTGAGCAGTTTAAAAGGTGTGCTGATTCTCTTTTTAAACAATTATATAACTTTACCGCTTACTGAATATACTTTTAAAAATATGCTACTTGTTTCCTTAATGAGATTTGGAATGGTGATTTTGCCAATTATGGTGCCTATTATGATAATGGGAGTAATTGCAAGTTTAATGCAATCAGGTTTTATATTTACCAATGAACCACTTAAACCGGACTTAAAAAAAATGAATCCTATAAGTGGATTTAAGAAGATTTTTTCTACAAGATCCTTAGTGGATTTAGCTAAAAATTTGGCTATAGTCACCACTATAGCAGTAATAGCTTATGATTTTGTTAAAAGCAATTATTTAACGATAATGAGATACGGAAGCTTAAAAATAGAAGCAATTATGGTTAATTTTGGAGAGCTTGTCATAGATATATTCTTTAAAATCACTATAGTTATGCTTATAATATCTATAAGTGACTATGCTTATCAAAGGTATAAGCATAACAAAGATTTAAAAATGAGTATGCAGGAAATTAAAGAAGAATATAAGCAGCAAGAAGGAGACCCACAGATTAAATCAAAAATTAGACAGAAGCAAAGAGAAATGGCATCAAGTAGAATGATGCAGGCAGTACCGGATGCTACTGTAGTAATTACAAATCCAACTCATCTTGCTATAGCTATAAAATATGAGCAAGGAGGGGAAGGTGCGCCAATAGTTGTGGCTAAAGGAGCAGATAATGTTGCTATAAAAATAAAAGAAATTGCTAAAGAAAATAATGTCCCAATAATTGAAAATAAACCTTTAGCAAGGTTAATATATAAGGACTTAGAAATAGATTCGGAAATTCCAGCTGATATGTATCAAGCTGTGGCAGAAATATTAGCATTGGTATTCAAATTAAAGAAAAGAAAGTAAAGGATGATATTTATGGCTGAATCAAATAAGTTTAACATAAAAAATAATCTAGATATTTTAGTTGCCTTTGGTGTAATAGGCATAGTATTAATGATAATTATTCCATTGCCACCAAGGCTTCTTGATGTAGTGATTGCACTTAACATTACACTAGCGGTAGTAATTTTGCTGTTAACAATGTTTACAACAGAGGTTTTGCAATTTTCAGTTTTCCCCACATTGCTCTTAATTACAACACTTTTAAGGTTAGGCTTAAATATTTCATCTACCAGGCTAATACTAACGGAGGCTTATGCAGGTGATATAATTGAAGCTTTTGGTGAGTTTGTTGTTGGAGGTAATTATGTAGTTGGTATAATTATTTTCTTAATAATAATCATTATACAGTTTATAGTAATTACAGCTGGTGCAGGTAGAGTTTCAGAAGTATCCGCTAGATTTACACTAGATGCTATGCCAGGTAAGCAAATGAGTATAGACGCTGATTTGAATGCAGGGGTGATAAATGAAGAACAGGCAAGAGAGAGAAGAACAAAATTACAGGATGAAGCAAGTTTTTATGGAGCCATGGACGGAGCTTCCAAATTTGTAAAAGGGGATGCTATAGCAGGTATAATTGTTACTATAATTAACATTTTTGGTGGAATTATTATAGGAGTAGTAATGCTGGATATGCCAATTGCTAAAGCAGCAAGTACTTATGTTAGGTTAACCGTAGGGGATGGACTTGTAGGCCAGATTCCAGCGCTATTAATATCAACTGCGTCAGGTATTCTAGTTACGAGATCTGGTAGTAATTCAAATTTAGGGAGTTTAGTAACGAAACAGCTTACTGCCTTTCCAAAAGTTATTGCTCTAGCATCAGTGGTACTATTAGTTCTGTCTGCAATTCCAGGCATGCCTCATCTTGTTTTTATTATGCTTTCATTAGGAACGGCAGTTAGTGCATATTTCTTGCATAAAGATGAAAAAGATCAAAAAATCATGAAAATAGAAAGCGAAGAACAAGAAATTTATGAAACTGAAAGCAGAGAACCGGAAAATGTAATGAGCCTTATTTCCGTGGAGCCTATGGAAATAGAAATAGGCTATGGATTAATTCCACTGGCAGATGAAGCTACAGGTGGAGATTTATTGCAAAGAATTGCCTCTGTAAGGAGACAATGTGCTTTAGAAATGGGAATCGTTGTTCAGCCAATTAGAATTAAAGATAACTTGCAGCTTAAAACCAATGAATATGTAGTTAAGATTAGAGGAACAGTAATAATCAAGGGAGATTTAATGCCAAGTATGCTACTTTGCATTGACCCAAGTTCAGAAGATATTAATATACAGGGTATCAAGACCATTGAACCAACCTTTGGACTGCCGGCGGTGTGGATAAATAATGATCAAAGAGAAGATGCTGAAATTAAAGGACTTACAGTGGTGGATCCAACCACTGTTATGGTAACTCATTTAACAGAAACCATTAAGAGTCATGCCTTTGAGTTATTAGGTAGACAGGAAACAAAGCTATTAATAGATTCAGTAAAAGAGAAATATAGTACTGTGGTTGAGGAATTAATTCCTGAGCTTATGACTATTGGTGAAGTTCAAAAGGTTCTACAAAGTTTGCTTAAAGAAAGGGTAGCTATAAAGGATATGGTTACGATTTTAGAGTCTTTAGCAGATAATGCTAGAATAACTAAGGATATAGAAGTGTTAACAGAATATGTGCGTTTTTCGCTAGGAAGAAGTATTTGCAATGGACTAATTGATGATAATGGTAGTATAACAATTATAACCCTTTCGCCGGAGGTTGAAAGTATTATTTCTAATAACATTCAAAAGTCTATACAAGGATCTTTCCCAGCAGTAGACCCAGATACCACAGGGCAAATATTAAATTCTATTAAAAACAATATTAGCTCAATTTATTTCCACAATAATCAACCAGTAATACTAGTATCTCCAAAGATAAGACCAGCCTTTAGACGTCTAATCGAAATGGTATTCCCTAGCATTTTTGTGCTTTCTCTTAATGAGATACCAAATGAAGTTGAGATTAAAACTGAAGGAGTTGTAACTCTACAATGATTATAAAGCGATATATAGTTAGTAGCATGAACGAAGCTATGACAAGAATAAGGTATGAATTAGGTACAGATGCCATAATTATAAGTCAAAGAAAAATTCGAAAACCAGGAATAAAGGGGTTATTTGCTGCAAAGAGCATTGAAGTGACTGCTGCAGTGGAAAATGAAATAAATGCACAGGAACAAAGTGTAAAAAATAGCATGGAAGCAATTAAAAAGGTGGTAGAACAGCAGAATGCAATTAAGGGATATTCAAGAGAGCCTCATAAACCAAATAGTGTAGTGGGTGAAAGCTATGATTCTGCTGACAAGAATGGTTATGGTGATATTAGTAATTATTCAAAGCACTTAGTCAGTGAAATGAAAGAAATGAAAACTATGATTAGTGAGATGGCTAGTGTTAATAATGAAGGATATAACCATAAAAGCGAAATAGAAAAAATATTAGAAGAGAATGATGTAGATAGTGAAAATATCAAAAATATAATGAGAAACATTAAAAACACTGAAACGCAGGCTGATGAATATGAGAAATTGAAAACTATATTAAAAGAAATGATTCAGGTTACTAAACCAAAGCTAGAAGGTAGAATAGTGCTGGTGGGACCAACGGGTGTAGGAAAAACTACTACTATTGCAAAGCTTGCGGGAAAATTAGCTTTAGTTGAGAAAAAGAAAGTAGGATTAATTACCGTAGACACTTACAGAATTGGAGCAGTTGAACAGCTCAAAACTTATGCTGACATTATGAACATACCTTTTAAAGTAGTATATAATATGAAGGACATGGAAAATGCCATAGAAAGTATGAGTGATTGTGAAGTGGTATTGATTGATACTACTGGGAGAAGTAGTAAAAACAAAATGCAAATCTCCGAATTAAGAACGTTTGTGGAAAAAGCTGATACAAAAAATATTCATTTAGTACTAAGTTCTACAACAAAAAACAAAGATATTAAATATATTATTGAAGGATATCAAATTTTGAATTATAATAGTATAATAGTAACTAAATTAGACGAAACTTCGACTTATGGTTCCATACTTAATATATTAGAAACTGCCAGAGTACCCTTGAGTTTTGTGTCTACTGGTCAAAATGTACCTGATGATATTAAAGAATTATCTGCTGACAAACTTGTTAGTCTTATATTAGGAGAGGATACTATATGCTAGACCAAGCACAAAGACTTAGACAAATGGCTATAAAAAATGATGATAGTGACATTCATAATAAGCCTAGAATTATAACTGTTACCTCTGGTAAAGGGGGAGTAGGGAAAAGCAATATAGTTGTGAATTTATCTATTGCACTTCAAAAAATGGGTAGAAAAGTTATGATTTTTGATGCAGACATAGGTATGGGAAATGATGATATTATAATGGGTTGTTCTTCTAAATATAACGTATTCGATGTTATATTTAGAGGTAAAGAAATTGATGAGGTTGTTTTAACTGGTCCCTTTGGGGTAAAGCTTCTTCCAGGTGGATCGGCACTTACAAAAGTCGAGGATTTGACTGAAGCTGAAAGAAACCTATTTTTAAATAAGCTGACAGCCTTAAAAGGACTGGATTATATAATAATGGACACCGGGGCTGGTGTAAATAAAAGTGTATTAGGATTTATTGCTTGTTGCGAGGATTTAGTAATAGTGACAACGCCTGAGCCTACTTCACTGACAGATGCATATAGTTTACTGAAGGCTGTAAAGCATTTTAATATTAAGAATTCTGCCAAGGTTATAATAAATAGATCCTTAGATAATAATGAAGCGGATATGACCTTTAATAAATTCAATAATGCTGTTACTAAATTTCTTGGAATGAAACTAGACTATTTAGGAAAAATCAGCGAAGATAAGAAATTAGTTTATGCAGTAAGAGCGCAACAACCTGTAATTGTAAGCTATCCGAGTTCAGAGGTAGCTCAGGATATAAGCAGTATTGCAAGTAAACTTGAAGGTATAAAAGGTAAATCAAGCGGCATGGGAGTAGACGGGTTATTTAAGAAAATTTTCAGTATCTTTTCATAAGGGGTTGGGGTAATGACTAAAGTTAATTTTGCCATAAACAGCAAATTGGAAATACTAATTGATGAAAAATATTTCAATAGTAATATACAAGATATAACAGAGGAGTATATAGCAATTAGTATTCCTATTAATGCAGGTGAATATGTTCCATTATCAAGAGGAACTATGATAGATGTAGTTTATTACGAAGGGGAAAATTGTTATAAGTTTAACTCTTCAGTTATAGGTCGTAAGTTTGAAAATATACCTATTTTACTTATAGCAAAACCTAAAGAAATTAAAAAAATCCAGAGAAGAAAGTATGTTAGAGTACCAACCATAAGTACAGTCAAATATAAAAATATTAAGAATGAACCCCGAACTAATCCTGCTATAGTAAAAGATGATGAATATTTAAAGGCTGTGCTCCTTGATTTAAGTGGTGGTGGTATGAGGATTAAGGTGTCAGAAGAAATAAAGCTTAATGAGTTTCTTCTGGTCTCTTTAACTGTTAATAAGGAAGAGATTCTTATAGTAGGACAAGCAAAGCGAATTATAAAAGATGATGATGGTAGGTTTGATTGTGGACTTAGCTTTGAATTTTTAGATAGCTCAACTAGAGAAAGAATTATTAAATTTATTTTTCAACTTATGAGAGAACAAATGAAAAAAACTTAGGAGGCGTATATATGTCCATAGCTAGTGTAGTTGAAGCACGGGAAGAAATTGTAAAAAAACATATACCCCTGGTTAAATATATTGCATCTAGGGTGATAATTGGAAAAACTAAATATGTTGAGTACGAAGACTTAATTAGTTATGGAATGCTGGGACTTATGGATGCTCTAGGTAAGTTTGATGAAACTAAAGGCATGAAGTTTTCAAGTTATGCGTCCATAAGAATAAAAGGCGCTATGATTGATGAGCTTAGGCGAAATAGCCCCATATCTAAAGGAGCTATGGACAAGCTAAGTAGGTATAATGAAGCAATTGAAAAGTTGCAAAAAAGCCTTTATAGAGAACCTTCAAACTATGAAATTGCAAAGGAATTGGGTATTACAATTGATGAGGTAGCTGATATTGAGAATAATATAAACTATCTATCTATAGTTTCGCTAGAAGATTTAATATTTTCTGATGAGGATGATATGCCACTAAGCGGTACAATCAAAGATGATAAGAGTCCAAGCCCGGAAAAAACTTTAGAAGAAAAGGAACAAGTTGAATATTTAGCTCTAGGACTGGATAATCTAAAGGAAAAAGATAAAATGGTTTTAACTTTATATTATTATGAAAACCTTACATTAAAAGAAATAGGAACTATTTTAAGTGTATCTGAATCAAGAGTTTGCCAACTTCACAGCAGAGCCCTTACAAATTTAAGAAAGGCTCTAGCTAAACTAAAATATGAAATAGTATAAACTTATCAAATATGGATAATTTTAAAATTTGGAGTGAAATATATGACTGGTATGTTAATTTTTATTGGGTTAATTCTTGTAATTCTAAATGTGTTAGCTATAAAAAAACAGAATAAATCCTTTAACGGAATGCTAGGAAATGCTATAGAAAATATTGATGATTATGACATTAGACTTGGAGAACTACGACGAGAGTTTTCAGAAAGTATTTTAGAACTTCAAAGTGAAATAATGAATATGAAAGAAATTATGGACAGTAGTAGGTTGAATAATAACTATGACTCAACTAAGCAGGAAAATACCCATAGTTTTGAGAAAATTGAAAAAATACCACCTGTTAAATTACATTCAGAAGTTATTAACAACAAGGAAGAGGCTAAAGAAATTTGTGATGAGAATAAAAATGAAATTGTTACAGATGAACTTGATAATACGAATACTTTAAAGGTTAGGGAGATAAAAAGGTTGTTTAGTGAAGGCTTATCTGCGGAGGCAATATCAGAAATACTGCAACTAGGTAAGGGGGAAGTGCTATTAATAAAAGATTTATATATAAGATAAAGAATTTAATAGACTTTCTAAGTGATAGAAAACTTCTAATAGGCATAGGTATAGGCATGATAATATCTTCTATTTTATTAAGTGGTGCACAGATAAATTATGAAATGAGTAAAGGTAGTATTGAAATAAAGGCTAGAGGGTACGGTATGCGTTATCCTGATGAAATGCCTATAATTACTGAGGAGGAAGTGGGAAGATGATTAGAGGGCTTTATACAGCAGTTACAGGACTTATAACTGGCGAAGCTAAGCAAAGTGTAGTAACTAATAATTTAGCAAATGCTAATACAACAGGGTTTAAAAGCGAAAATATTTCTATTAAGAAGTTTGATGATGTATTGATACAAAACTATGATAAGATTGTAAATGGCAAAAATACTAGAAATATTATTGGTTCCTTGAGTATGGGAAGCGAAATTGATGATCTAAACACATACTTTACTCAAGGTGTTATTCAAACAACGAGTAAGTCTACAGACTTTGCAATTGAAGGAAGTGGATTTTTCACAGTACAAAGAGATAACGGTATTAATAGTGCAAATTATTATACTAGAAGTGGTGATTTTCATGTTGATGCACAGGGGTATTTGGTAACATCTAGCGGAGACAAGGTGTTAGGTAAAGATAAAACAACCAATGAAATACTGCCTATACTTGTTGGTGATGGTAAACTTCAAGTTGATAAATACGGAAATATTAGTATTAATGACGAGAATTTATATAAATTTAATACTGTAGACTTTCAAGACTATAAGAGCATTAGAAAAGTTGGAGATAACTTGTTTGAAGGAACAAATCCAATAGAAAATCTTAACATTACAGTTAGACAAAATGCACTAGAAAAATCTAATGTTAATATTACAAATGAAATAGTGAATATGATGACAATTATGAGGAACTTTGAGAGTAATCAAAAGGTTATACAAGCTATTGATGAAACCCTAGGAAAAGCTGTTAATGAAGTAGGCACAGTGCGATAGTATAGGTGAAAAAATTTAAAGTACGAAGTATTTAGTAATGAGGAGGGTGCAACGCATATGTTAAGACTTTTATGGAATAGCCGAAGTTCTATGGTGGCCCAGCAGGAAAAGTTAGATTGTATATCAAATAATATTGCCAATGTAAATACTAATGGATATAAAAAAATTAATGCGAGTTTTAAGGATCTTGTTTACGAATCGCTTGATAGAAAGGGATACCCCGTATCTGCGGATACAGAGGGTAAATCAGCGTTGCAAAACGGTACAGGGGTTAAGCTTTCGGAATGGACAAGAGATACTATGCAAGGTAATCTTACAGAGACAAACCTTTTAACGGACTTAGCTATAGATGGTGCGGGTTATTTTGAAGTGATCCAACCAGATAACACTAAGGCTTATACAAGAGCAGGTAATTTTACCACAGATTCAAGTGGTACCATAGTTGACCAAAAAGGAAATAGATTAACTATAGTTGACGAGCAAGGCAATGACATCAATAATATAAATGGTCCATATAAATTTAATAAAAATAATTTTCATATAGACTCAAAAGGTATTGTAACTATAAAAAATAGTAATGGGGATTCGCCAGTAGGAAATATAAAGATTGTAGATGTAGTAGGTAATAATTCAATGATTTCTGTAGGGGACAACTTATTTATGCCAAAACCTGGTGTGGAGATTTTAGATAGTAAAGATTTTTCTATTATGCAGGGATACTTGGAACTATCTAATGTTGATATTGCAACAGAAATGACAGATATGCTTATGACCCAAAGAGCTTTTCAACTTAGTTCTAGTGCTTTAAAAACTGCAGATGATATGTGGCAAATGGCTAATAACTTACGTGGTAGATAAAATCTGATTTTCCAGTTCCTAAAGTGGACATGCTTTTTAAAAGTATGTCTATTTTTATTACAGTTAAATAAAGAAAAATAGTCTTAATTAAAGTGACTCTTTCATATATTATTATTAAAGTACGTAATAATAAGGCTTAGGAGGGATGATAATTGGGATAGGATATGTAATTGGATGTTTACTTAGTATATTGCTATGGAGGCTAGATCGGCAAGGATTATTTAATTTTGTTAATATAAAGTTAAAAAGAAAAATCAAAAACCTGTATGCAATTCAATTTTTGTATATTTGTGTTGCAGCGTTTATATTTATAGGGCTTATATTTATAAAGAGCAATCAATTATACAATGCGGTTACTGCTTTTATGGTAATAGATATAAGTAATACAGAGAGAAAGAATTTAAACCACACAGAAAAAAAGCATTTTTATGACACAATCTCCACTATATCTAGAGCGCTTATATGTGGTTTTATTGCTCCCTTATTTTATATTATAATACTAGGAAATCAAGGGGCTATAGTGTTTACTTTATTCTATAACTTGAGCTTGGATGAAGATTTGAGTATAATAGGCAAAGTTCTATCTATGCTCACTATTATACCATCCTTAATAGCACAAACATTTTTATATATAATTTATTTTTTTAGAAATAAAAACCTAAACATAAAATTTAAAGGGGATTACATTAACAATTTTTGGAAGATGCCTCTTTTAAATCTTGATATTTTAGCGGCTTATGTGGAATCTGTAAATTTTTACTTTTATTATAACCAGGATAATATGCATTATCTAAAAGGCTACGGAGATTATACCAATAAGATTGACCATGTATGTATTAAGGATTATTTAAGCATTAGTTATTCTATATGTTTCATAATTTTCACCATATTTGTATTTGTGCAACTACTGTAGAGTAAGTATAGAAATTACAATAAATCCAAATAAACCTAAATAAATCCAAATAAAGAAACAAAGCACCTATTAATTTAAATAAGTGCTTTGTTTTTTTATAGGAAAATAAATTGGATATTTTATTTAATTTTATTTATAGCGGCTGTGATGGGTGGTATAACTTGTTTTTTTCTTGAAACTATCCCGGGAATGTATACACTGTTGTTAGTTAGGGTAACATTAAAGGCTTTTGAAACAATCTCTTTATGTTCTCCTGCAGCTATTAGTACTGAACCGCCATTTAATATGTCAGTTAGCATTAATAAGATTAGATCAAAACCACTTTCCTTGGCTTTTTTATTCATTAAGTTTATCATGTCTTCTTTTAATGGGTCAAAGCCTTCAATATACATTGTTCCAACTTGTGATACACCTATTTTAAAATTATTAAGAGAAAAGGTCTTAAAGTCTTGGTAGAAAATTTCCTTAGCAGTTTTACCTTCTAAAGATGTACCGGCTTTAAACATTTCTTTAGCAAATTCCTCCACATTTAAATCTGCAATCTGAGCTAACCTTTTTAGTGTAAGTTCATCTACTAAGGTAGAAGTTGGAGATTTTAATAGCAATGTATCTGAAATAATTGCTGCGCAAAGAAGGCCAGCAGCACTCTTTGAAGGTCTAATACCATTTTCAAAGAATATAGATGCTACAATAGTTGAAGTACTACCTACAGGTTCATTCCTAAAATATATAGGTAGGCCTGTTTGTACATCTGCAATTCTATGATGGTCTATTATTTCTAATACTTCAGCATCTTCAAGGCCCATCACTGATTGAGCTTTTTCATTATGATCTAAAAGTATGACTTTTTTTCTGTTTTGTGATATTAAATGATATCTAGATACACTTCCAATTACTTTATTATTCTCATCAATAACTGGATAACTTCTATATCTCGTCTCAAGCATAATATCCTTTATTTCATCAATGAAATCTTCTGTATCAAAACTTAAGACATTTTTTTTTGTCATAACATAACTGATAGGTATACTCTGAGTTATTAATCTAGAAGCTGTAAAAGTATCGAAAGGGGTTATTATAACTGTGCAGCTGTTTATTTTTGCAAGTTTAATAATCTCATCTGTTGGAGCAAAGTTTCCAGTAATTATTATAAGCGAAGCTTTGGAACTAATTATTAAGCGCTGCGAGTCTTCTCTATCTCCACATATAGCAATATCACCCGGTTCAATTACAGATTTTGTGCTATCTGGTTGCATAGCGGCTACAATAATCTTTCCAGTTATTTTAAAGGCCTCTTGTGGTTTGTACACACATTTAGCTGATAAAGTATCTAAAATATTTTCAAGAGTTGTATTACTTTTAGCAAGAATTGAATTATCCCAAATATCTAAATAGCTGGAAGCAAGATTTGAAACTGAAGCAACACCAGCTAGGCGTTCATTTTCATCTATAACAGGTAGAGTTTTAATGTTATTTTTTTTCATAATGGCCCAAGCCATTTTTAGTGAAATATCTGGTGAAATAGGAGCTACGATGTCAATATCTAGATCGGAAATCTGTGTTTTAACTGTAGTTACAAGTTCTGGCTTCTCTACATTAAAGTAATTAAGAATAAATTGCGTTTCGCGATTAACTTCACCTAGTCTTATAGGAACTGCAGGGATTTTGCCAGTTTTATTTTTAAACTCCGCATAAGCAATGGCAGAGCAAATAGAGTCAGTATCTGGATTTCTATGTCCAGTAATATAAATAATATTTTTCAACTATGGGCCTCCTCGTATTCGTCTAGGGTAGATAACAATTCTCAATTGTTACCTCTCTTGTCATTTTTCATTAGTCATCCTTATTAATATTATTTTATATTCAAATTCGCCTATTGTAAAGAAAAAAGCAATGTTAAATAAAATAATGTCCTATATTCTTTTCATATGTAAGTAAATTAGTACATATATTAGTACAGAATGAAGAATATAGTAGTTTGAGCATCTGAAAAATAACAATTAGCAAATGTTATCTGTGTCAGAGCAGTATAGGGGGGCATGTATGTGATTAATGAACAAGTGGCAAACCATAATGCAAAGGATAAAAATAAGCCAAGAGGCTCTGGTTATGATAGTGAAAACTTATCTAGGGGACTTACCACAGAAGAGGCTGATACTAGGTTAAAGAAATATGGATTTAATAAATTAGAGGATAAAAAAAAGGTATCTGCGCTTCAAATATTTTTTTCGCAGTTCAATGATTTTATCACCTGGATATTAATTGTGGCAACAGTGATCTCAGGGCTTATGGGAGAAAAAGCAGATGCAATAACTATATTTATTATAGTTATAATGAATGGAGTACTAGGGTTTATTCAAGAGTATAGAACTGAACGATCTTTAGAGGCCTTGAGTAAACTAGCAGCGCCAACTGCTAAAGTAATTAGAAATGGGAAACTAATAGTAATGAATGCTATGTATTTAGTTACAGGTGATTTAGTAATTTTAGAAAGCGGAGATAGAATTCCAGCAGATTGTATTTTGATTGAAGATAATAACGCTATGTTAGATGAGTCCTTACTTACTGGAGAATCAGCTGGAGTTCAAAAAAGTTCCAACTCTAAGGATAGTAATGTTTATATGGGCACAATATTGCTTACAGGAAAAGCTAAAGCCAAAGTTGTGGCCACGGGCATGAGTACTGAGATGGGGAAAATAGCTAATATGCTTCACAGTATTGAAACGGAGAAATCTCCATTAAAAGAAAGGCTAGAGCATCTTGGGAAAATATTAGTTGCACTCTGTTTGATAATTTGTGTAGTTGTAACATTTATGGGCATCTGGCGTGGGCAAGATAAATATACAATGTTTTTATTAGGGGTAAGCCTAGCTGTGGCGGCCATACCAGAAGGCTTAACGGCTATCGTTACGGTTGCTTTGGCCCTTGGAGTATCTAGAATGCTTAAAAGGAAGGCCTTGATTAGGAAGCTGCCAGCAGTTGAAACCTTAGGCTGTACTTCTGTAATATGCACAGACAAAACAGGAACTCTAACAGAGAATAATATGACAGTAAAGGCATTGTATTTTGATGGACAGGTTCACCATGTAGATAAAGACAAAATTCCATCAAACTTAGTGATGAAAAAAGCTTTTACATACTGCAATGATTGTAACTATGATTTCAATGCAAAAAATATGGGAAAATGCTTATTTGGGGATCCTACTGAAACTGCATTAATTAAAGGTTTTTTTACGAATCCTAAGGAATTACACGAGTTTTTAAATAGAACTAAGCGTGTATATGAAATATCATTCAATTCAACAAGAAAAATTATGTCAGTTATTATGAAAGAAGATGACAAAGAAGTTTGCTATGTAAAGGGTGCTCCAGAACGAGTTATAGAAAACTGCAATTATATTCTAATAGAGGGCAGCGTACAACCCATGCTTCCCAGTTATAAAAACCATTTATTAAGGGCTGTAGAGTCTATGTCTTATAAGGCTTTAAGGTGTATTGCTTGTGCCTATAAGGTGTCTGGTATTGTAAGAAATGATAGTTTAGAAAGTAATTTAATTTTCGTAGGTGTTGCAGGTATAATTGACCCTCCAAGAAAAGAAGTGAAGGAGGCTGTTGAAAAATGCAAAATTGCAGGTATAAAACCTATAATGATAACAGGAGATCATAAAAATACAGCCTATGCTATTGGAAAAGAATTAGATATATGTAAATATCCAAGTGAGGTTATAACGGGAGATGAACTAGACAGATTAAATGACAAGGAATTAGAAAAGAATATCAATAATTTTAAAATATTTGCTAGGGTAAGTCCAAAACATAAGCTAAGAATAGTAAAGGCTTTTAAATATAAAAATCAAATTGTGGCAATGACCGGTGATGGAGTAAATGATGCTCCGGCCATAAAAGAAGCAGATATCGGCATAGCTATGGGAATATCGGGAACTGATGTAACTAAAGAAGCGGCCTCTATGATTCTTTTAGATGATAATTTTGCCACTATAGTAGCAGCGGTTGAAGAGGGCCGTGTAATATATGATAACATAAGAAAGTTTATTAGGTATTTATTATCCTGCAATTTAGGCGAGGTACTTACTATGTTTTTAGCTTCCTTATTTTACCTTGAAAATCCTTTACTTCCTATACAAATTCTATTTGTAAATTTAGTTACAGACGGACTTCCAGCTATTGCTTTGGGAGTGGACCCTGCGGACAAAGATATAATGTTTGAAAAGCCTAGAGAAAAGAATGAAAGTATATTCTCCAGAGGACTTACAGAGAAAATAGTGCTTCGCGGTTGTCTTATTGGGGTATGCACAGTATTATCATTTATTGGTGGTAAATATTACGGTATGAGTATTGAGGCCTGTAGAACCTTGGCCCTTGGAACTTTAGTTTTATCTCAACTTTTACATGTGTTTGAATGTAGATCAGAAAAGCACTCATTATTTGAAATTAACCCTTTTACAAACTTGTATCTAATTGCTGCAGTAGGTATATCCATAAGTATGTTGCTTAGCATAGTATATATACCACTATTACAGAGAGTATTTCATACAATACCGCTTAATTTCGGTCAGTGGACAATTATCTTATTTTTTTCCGGTATTATTTCCTTTATAAATAGTTTATATTTATATCTTGCACATAAGCATTAAATATTTATAGTTGAGAGTGGAGAGTTAAAAGTTAAAAGTGAATGAAATTAACCGTAACTCTCAACTTTCAATTCTCAACAAAAGAAGCTATATGACAAAGTCATATAGCTTCTGTTATTTAAAACGTCTATCAGATCTTACTCTTTGCACTTTCGGAGCATTTCCCTGCATTGGAATTAAGTCTTTTTTTGTAGTCATATTTCTAATGTTAACAATTTGGATTTGTTCTCTGTTTTCTTTTCCCTTTTTACCCTTCATCCCTTGAATTATAACGGAATGTCCTTGAAGCACAGAAATAAAGTTGATTTTTTTGAACCAACGTCTTTTTTTGAATACACACTTAGCAATAGATTTACTTCCGTCTGCCTTTACTAAGATGGTTACAGTTAATTTATAAAGTATCTTTAGATAATTTTTTTCTTCTACTTTCACTGATAGAACTCTACCTTGTGCTTGAGTAAGTCTATCACCATATCTTTTTAAATAAGCCTGAGTGTAGCTATTAGTCAATTTGTCTTTAAATCCCATCGGTATTACTCCTTCACAATAAAAATTATAGAATATAAAAAGTCAGTAAGCTTATTATATCTTATGTTGGAATTTAACTCAAGTATTAAAAAAAGTCTATTTCCAATATTTATTATTGAAGTTTCTTAAGAAAAAAATGTATATATGCATAAGCTTAGAAAATATTGTTACTTCTTAATTGTAATATTTGTTCCTAAATCTATAATTTAAGAATATTAATATAATAAAGGATTGAAAGGAGGAGGAATATGAATAGGGAATTAACTCCAAAGGATATTATATATGAATTTGATATTGAGGATATAAGTGAAAGAGAAACTTTAGATTATATGCCACAGTATTTTGATGTAATAAAAAATATTAACACTGCCCTCAGTATTGATAAAGAGGGTTTTAATATTTATTTAATAGACGATTTTTCAAAAGAAACCCTTAAAGATATTATGAAATATATAAATAAAGGGTTTGAAAATAAGAGCAAACCCAAAGATATTTGTTATGTGCTATATGAAGATGAGAAATCACCTAAGCCCATTTTTGTAAGTAATGGGAGAGGTAACAAGCTAAAAGAAACGGTACAGGAAATGCAGAGCGAGTATTTAGAGTGCACATTTCAGTTTTATAACAATTCTACAAATAAAGAAAAAGAAGAAATTGAGGAGAGTATTCAAAAGAAAAGAAATGAACTAATTGCTAAACTCATAGATATATCAAAGGATAAAGGCTTTGATATAAAGTCTACTAATAATGGATTTACATTCATCCCTTTAAGTAGCGGCAAGGAGATGACTGAAAGCGAATATGACATATTATCTAAAGAAAAAAAAGAAACTATTTTGGAAACGGTAAGTATTTTAAAAGATAAAGCTAAGGAAATATTAGAGGAATTGAAAAACATTGAAGTAAAGGACTTAGATAAAATAAAA
>CALJTN010000271.1 GCA_937976175.1 uncultured Clostridiaceae bacterium
TTGCCCTTTTTTTGAGAAATATTAATAGCTTCCTTCATTCCAATACTTTTAAAAGCTAAATTTTCAATGTTTGAGAACCTCTTAACCTCATCTGCTGTTCTTTGATCAAGCCAAAGTATGGCTGGTCTCAGTACATTACCCTCTTTATCAAGGTTAATGCAAGTATCCCGCATTGTTGTTACAACTACGCCTTCAATTTCGTCCCATATATCCTTGCAATCTACTTTAAGCTCCTTGCATACTATGCATAGATTATCCCAGTACACTTCTGGATTTTGTTCTGCCCACCCTGGATAATTAGAAAAATAAGGCTCAAACTCTCTTTTGCTCTTTCCAATCAATGTGCCATTCTTATCAAAGATAAGCGCTCTTATGCTCTGTGTTCCACAATCTATGGTTAGCACATATTTATCACTCATTTTAATCCCCCTTCAATGTGATTATAAACCTGCAGCCTTTATCTAAATCCTCCAACAATTTTATATTACCTCCATGTTTTTCAATTATAGCCTTTGATATTGCTAGTCCAAGTCCTGTGCCACCGGTTCTAGAGTTTCTTGTAGCATCTATCCTAACAAAAGGCTCAAAAATATTTTCTTGAAACTCTTTAGGTATTCCCACTCCATCATCACCAATAATAATTATAGCGGTGCCTTCAGCAACCAAAAGCTTGATATTAATAGTAATTCCTGGACTATTATATTTAATACTATTTAATATAATGTTACTTAAGGCTCTATCTAAGTTTTTTCTATCAAAGGGAATCTCTACTTCATCTTCCGTAATATCAAACTCATATTCCATACCGTTTTGTTCCATCATGGGAACGTATCCTGCAATAAGTTCTCGTAAAAACTCCCCTATATCGTGGTTCCCTATATCTAATTTATATTCCGTACTTTCAACACGAGAGTATTCAAAAAGATCTTGAATTAAGTCATTGGCCCTTCTACTATTGTTGTTAATAACTTTTAATAACTTATTCTTATCCTTTGGTGAAATATCCTGATTTTCTAATAAAAATTCTGAATACCCTAGTATACTTGTTAAGGGATTCTTTAAATCGTGAGATATATCAAGAATCATTCTTTTCCTATTCTGCTCTGATTTCTCCTTTAGCAGAGTTTCTTGTTGTATT
Organism: uncultured Clostridiaceae bacterium; assembly: GCA_937976175.1. Classification (GTDB taxonomy): domain Bacteria; phylum Bacillota; class Clostridia; order Clostridiales; family Clostridiaceae; genus Clostridium_AD. The sequence continues at coordinate 1,139 of CALJTN010000271.1, forward strand.
TTTTCTGCCATTAAATTAAAAGCATCCTTCAACTCCCCTATTTCATTTAGGGAGTCAATTTCAACCCGTGCTGAATATTCACCGTTTTTTAAAGTGTTAACTCCTTGTAAAAGCTTCTTTAAGGGTTTAACAAACATCCTTGATGTAAGTTTCGAATAAAGTATCATTGTAGATAGTAAAAATGTGAGTATTATGAATGGAAATACTTTTAAAAAAGTAATTTTTCTCTTTTTAGGTTTCCTACCGCCTTCTAATTGTTGCTTTTGTTCAAGCCCCCAGGCATAGGTGTCAAAAACACTGTTAGGCATAGCTGTAATTAAAATAAAGTCTTTTTTATCCCCATATTTACTAGAGTAAAAATAACCATCTTTTAAATTATTGGTGACCATATCATGAAAATATTGCATTGGATATTTAAATCCTACTTTATGCTTACTGCCGCTTTCCATAACAACAACTAGGTTTTTATCAAGTACTTCAACATAACCTTTATACTTTATAATATTGGAGATATTAATTTCCTTATAATTTTGCTTTATAATATATTCCGCTGTAGTATTAACTGTTGGCGAATCCTGATAATTAATAGAAAGATAGAATAATAAGGCCCCGATAGTTAAGGCAAATATCCCAGCTAAAATAATCAAAAATATAATATAATTTTTAAACAATTGAGTGGCCATCTTCTTACTTTTAAAACATGTGGTTATTTTTTTTATTTTTTTTCTATTAATCATGATGTAGTTCCATTTTATATCCTATACCTCTTATGGTTTTTAAATATTTAGGGTTCTTAGGATCAGCCTCTATCTTTTCTCTAATATGACTTATATGCACCATAATAGTATTGGAATCTCCATAGTATGGGTTTTCCCAGACTATTTCATACAACTGTTTTTTAGTGTATACCTTTCCCGGGTTTTCTAAAATAAACTCAAGCAATCTATATTCCTTTGGATTTAAGGCCAGCTCTATATTGTTTTTATAAATACTACAGCTTTCCTTATCTAGCATTAACTCCCCAATTGTTGTTCCTGTTTTATGAGCTTTATTAGAATACTTATAATACCGCCTTAGCTGAGCCTTAACCCGTGCAATTATTTCAATGGGACTAAAGGGTTTTATTACATAGTCATCTGCACCTAGTCCAAGGCCAAGGATTTTATCGCATTCTTCTTCTCTTGCAGTTATAAAAATAACCGGTATTTCACTAGTTTCTCTAATTTTCCTTAAAACCTTAAACCCATCAATTTTTGGAATCATAACATCCAGTAAGGCAATGTCTATATCTTCATCTTCAAATATACTTAAAGCTTTTATACCATCTTCTGCTGTAAAAATCTTATATCCTTCTTTTGATAAATGAAGCTCTAGCAATTCTCTTATATCCTGTTCATCTTCTACAATTAGAATGTTCATTATATATCCCCCCTATCTTATATACATTGTAACCCTAAAGTATGCTTTAACTCAAACAAAAAAATAGAAGGTATATACCCTTCTATTTTTTACATATTAAAATCTTGTAACGCCGTCTTTCGTAACTACACCTTTGATTAATGGTTTAGCTATTATTTCTTCTTGTACTATTTCATATGCATCTACTACCATTTTTTCAGATATCTTTTGTTTTTCAGCACTATTTGCATAAATAGTTGCAATAGCCTCGCCTTTCTTTACAAAATCTCCAATTTTCTTATGAAGAACAATACCTACAGATAAATCTATTTCACTTTCTTTAGTTTCACGTCCAGCACCTAGCACTAGAGCTGCTATTCCTATGTCATCAGCTTTTATTCCTTTTACATAGCCTTCTTCACTAGATATAATTGGCTCAACAATAGCAGGTACTGGGAATATAGATGAATCATCTACATAAGCTGGATTTCCACCTTGTGCTACAACAAGTTCTCTTAATTTTGCAAGACCTTTTCCTGACTTTATAATATCCTTAAGTATTTCTCTTGCTTCTTCTGCATTCTTTGCCTTTTCTCCTAGTACAAGCATATATGCTCCTAAAGTTAAACAAAGCTCTGTAAGATCCTCTGGCCCTTCACCTTTTAATGTATCTATAGCTTCTTTTACTTCTAAGGCATTACCAATAGCCAAGCCTAATGGCTGGTCCATATCAGTTATTACACCGATAGTATTCCTACCAACATTATTTCCTATATCAACCATTTCTCTGGCAAGTTCAAAAGCATCATCTTCGTTTTTCATAAAAGCGCCGCTACCTGTTTTTACATCAAGTACTATGGCATCTGCCCCAGAAGCTATCTTCTTACTCATTATGCTTCCTGCAATTAAAGACATATTATCAACAGTAGCTGTAACATCACGAAGCGCATATAACATTTTGTCTGCTGGTGCTAAATCAGCAGTTTGGCCAGCAATAGAAATCTTATCTTCATTTACGTTTTGCATAAACTTTTCAATTGACATAGTAGTGGAGAATCCCTCAAAAGATTCAAGCTTATCAATTGTTCCACCAGTATGACCAAGTCCTCTTCCTGACATTTTAGCAACTGGTACTCCTGCTGCTGCAACAATAGGCCCAAGTATTAAAGTAGTTGTATCACCTACACCACCAGTACTATGTTTGTCTACCTTTACACCTTCAATAGCAGATAAATCAATAGTTTCTCCGCTATTAACCATTGCCATTGTTAAATCTGCTGTTTCTCTCTTGTTCATCTTCTGAAAGTATATAGCCATCATCAGTGCTGAAACTTGATAATCTGGAATAGTTCCTTCTGTATATCCATCTACAAAAAAATTAATTTCTTCTGTAGTAAGTTCACTTCCATCTCTTTTTTTCATTATTAAATCATACATTCTCATACTATTCACCCCGTAATTACTTATTTTGATAATGCCTTTTTGAACTTAATAGCCAGAATTCGAATCTTTAGTTCCAAGAACTATAGCTATAGAACTACTAGCTCCTATTCTACTAGCTCCAGCTTCAATAACGGCTTTCGCGTCTTCTGTTGTTCTTACTGCTCCAGAAGCCTTAACTCCCATTTCTGTTCCTACAGTTTCTCTCATTAATTTTATATCATGAACTGTAGCTCCACCTGTGGAGAATCCTGTTGAAGTTTTTACAAAATCTGCGCCAACTTCTTTACATATTTGACACACTTTAATTTTTTCTGAGTCAGTTAAAAGACAAGTTTCTAAGATTACTTTTACTAATGCATTTCCTTTTGCAGCATCAACTACTGCTTTAATATCTTCTTTTACTACTTCATACTTGTTTGATTTTATAGCGCCAACATTAACTACCATATCTATTTCCTCAGCACCATTTTCAATAGCTTGTTTTGCTTCGAAAGCCTTTACTTCTTTCGTAGTAGCTCCCAGTGGAAAGCCCACTACTACGCAAGTTTTCACGCCTGTTCCTTCTAATTCTTTTCTTACTAGAGATGTGTAATATGCATTTACGCACACTGAAGCAAATTTGTATTCTTTAGCTTCATCACAAACTTTTATAATTTCTTCCTCAGATGCCTGTTGTTTTAATAGTGTATGGTCTATATATTGCTCAATTTTCATATTAATCTTCTCCTTTATATTTCATAAATTTAATTTCAATTAAAGAAACGAAAATGAATATTATCATTTCCTTAATTGAAATTACAAACTTTTACTATGAATTTTGCTATTAGAAATAAAATCCTGTAAGCGGTCACATTTTACTTAAACACATAAATGTGAACTAAGTTCATTCACATTTATTTTTAATATACTTCTCAGATCCTTTTAGTAGAAGCTCTGGTAAAATGGTTACTCTTTTTATTTCCTTGCGCTCTTTACTATTTAAGTTTTCTAATAGCATTTTCATACCAATTCTACCAAGTTCAATAGATGGACCATTGATAAAACTGATGTTCATCCCTATTATGTTTAGTATGTCAACTTTATCAAAACCTATAATGGCCATGTCCTTTGGTATGTTTAACTTCTCTTCGTAAAAAGCTTTAATACATCCTAAAATCATGGTATTACTACTTACAAAAATAGCAGTAGGTCTATTATCCATTTTTAATATTTGCTTTGTAATTTCATAAGCAGTCTCGTATTTGTAATTACCGTAAAAGATATATTCCTTTTCTATAGGTATATTATTAGCCTCTAAGGCTTTTTCATACCCAATCAATCTCTCTTTTGCCGGTCTAGAATTCATATCCCCTGTAATTATAGCCACTTTTCGATGTCCTGCTTCTATTAAAGCAGCTGTGCCGTCATAAGCACCCTTTATATGATCGATAAAAACTCCGCTAAAGTCAAGATATTCAACATGGCCATCAATTAAAATTATTGGAATTCCTAAATTTCTAAGAGTATTTAAGTTTTCACTATTCCCAGAGTTCTTGTAGAAGGTAGGAGTTATAATAAGCCCTTGAATCCTCTGTTCCTTGAGAACATTAATAGCTTTTAGTTCTTTATCTTTATCCTCATCAGTGTCACAAAGAATTATGTTTAAACTATGTTCATCAGCAATTTCAGTAATACCCTTAATGATGTCCCCAAAAAACAGATTGTTTATATCAGGAACTATAACGCCAATAGTATTAGTTTTGCTTGTAGATAGGCTTCTAGCTATAGCGCTAGGGGTGTAATTTAGTTCTTTTATTGCCTTTAATACTTTTTCTCTTGTTTCATCTTTTACATAACCTGAATTGTTTAAAACTCTAGATATTGTTGCATGGGATACGCCTACTCTTTCAGCAATATCATTTATTGTCACTGTCATTTTTGCCCTCCTCACATTCAGGAAAACGCTTACAGCATTCTGAACATAAAATTATAAAGATTATAATCCATCTATTCAAATATCTCTAAGACTTAGCTTCTTGAAACATGTTACCGCTTTCATGTATAGTATACTGCAAGGCTATTTAAATTTCAATAGGATTTATTCGGAATTTTTATAAACTTTATAGTTTTAAGTAAAATCAGCAAGGCAGGGTACTCCCTGCCTTGTATTTTCCTAAAGTTATTTATTCTTTTCTTTATCAAAATCTTCAAGCTTATGATCACTCCAGTTAAGGGTCAACTTACTGTAATTTACTTTATTTATGCTAGTATTTACCCAAATATTACTGACTTTAGCTTTATTGATTAAGGTTAAATTTGCAACGGGTAACGTAATGCTTTGTGTGTAAGTATCTTTTCCTATTTTGATTATATATTCGTATTGATTTCTTAACTGCTCTAAATCATATACCTTTGTATTATCTTCTTTTACAAAATCCTTAATGGCATTTAAGTCATATTCCTTTTCAATGTAATAAATTTCAGCTCCATTATGCTGTGCTGACTTAATTTTAAGTGTGGCAAGACCCATGCGTATTTCATTATCATTCAAATAGATCTCAGCTCTATTTTTAATAGCTTCTTTCATCTGCATTGTATCAAGACCTGCATTCATGCTTATATTTATATTACTTACAGGGTCACTTGCACTAATATATTCACTATTACTTATATTACCTTTGTATCCATAATTATAGTACATGTACTCATAAAAGTAAAAATCTTGCTCCTCACTAGAAGTATTAAAGCTTTTTGTTACCTTTGTTCCAAAATCATACTTCTTCATCTTTATCTCTTTTGAGTCATTTAAATTTATTAGTGATTTTGCTGTAATGATTCTTCCTAAGTATTCACTTAAGCAGGTTTTATCTAGAGTAAATGAACTTATCATATTTTCAAAAGCAGCTCTCTTACTAGCATCCTTGTATTGTTCTTCCTTCATTGTTGCAGTTACTAAGTACTTATATCCATTTCCTATAGCGTATAAGCTGTGTACCACATAAGGATTTCTAGTTACTGTTTTATATTGAATTATCACATGATGAACATTTATATCTCCTTGTTTTTTTGCTTCATTGCTTAATATTTCATAGACTCCTTCATTATATTTATCCTTTAATACTTGCAGTTCTTCTTGTGCCCATTTTGAAGCAGTTTCATCTTTTTCTGCTGAACTAATTAAGCTAACAGTTACACCTTCTGGCACTCTTATTACTTCCTGAATTTTTTCTTGATCTTTTTTTACATCACCTAGCTCATCATCACTATATACAGAAATGAGCTTTTGAGTGCGCGCATTAGGTGCACCATCAACCTTCCAATAAGGGCTCATCATTAATTTCCAACCATAACTTGTATTTTTATATTCTCTAGTCTCACTAACGGAATCTGATAGTTCTTTAATATATGGATTTTTTTCATCAAAAGAAAGTTTAAAAGAAGATGCTAGCTTTTCAAACATTTCTTCATGCTCTTTATAAAAACGACCATTCATAACTATTGTTAAATTGTATATATAGCTGTTTTTTATATAGATTCTATTTTCCACATATTCGCCTAGTTCCTGAGCCGCTGTGTCCATCAAATAGTAGTCTATATATGGATTAGACTTAATTATACGGATATATTTCTCTCCCAAACTGTCTTCCGCAATATCTATAACCAATTCTTTCTCTTGTTCAAATCTATAGTAGTACTTATTCATATTATTTTGCATCTTATATAGACACTCTTCTAATGACAACTCATCTTTATTTTTCTCAACTTGTAGTTGAACTGATGATTTATAGCTACTTGTTGCCATGTTAAAATAATTTGCTCTATCTGATTTATAAACAATGCCATCATCTGGTAAGTGCATAGACCATTTATATATTCGGCTTCCTACTTCCGTCTTCATTTGATCTGATTTATTAGAAAATACTTGATATAAATCAATTTTCCCATCATCGTCTTTAGCTTGTACCGCAGGAGCTGTTACTCCAAACAACAAACAAAGAGTAAGTAAAGTAGCAGTAACTCTATTCTTCATCATCTATTTCTCCTTTCCATCTTTATTTTCTTTGCTTAACTGTTCTTTTAGAACTATTTCTATATCAAATTTTTTATCACCACGACTGAAGCTTAGCTTTACCTTATCACCAGGCAAATAGCCTTTTAAAATCTCATTATAATGAGCTATTGAAGTAGTAGCCTTGCCGTCTATAGCATCTAGCATATCTCCTTCTTTTACCTGACTAGAAGTTACTACTGCATCTTTTTGAAGCGTAACTACTTTTAAACCTTGATTAGTAGGGAGTCCAAGCATTGCTGCCCAGTTTTCTTCAAACTCAACACCAGTAAAGCACCTTTTTATTCTACCAAATTTATTATAATGATCCATGAAATAATTAATATTTCCCACTGGAATTGAAAAGTTCATTCCTTGATAGAACATATACCCCAGTGTATTTATACCTACTAATTCACAGTCCATATTAATAAGTGGACCACCACTATTGCCTGGGTTTATAGCTGCATCTGTCTGTAAATATGTGTACATACTATCTACTGGTCTATCTAGTCCACTTACAATGCCTTTTGAGGCACTATTTCTATATCCAAAAAATAGAGGTGTACCTACTGCTATAACATCGTCTCCAACCTTTATCTCACTTTCAGTGGCTAGTTTTATAGGCTTTAAATCTGTTCTATTAATTTTTAGTAGTGCTAAGTCAATGTCCTTGTCTACATATAAAAGTTCTGCTTTATAAACATTGCCATCATATGTAACCACATAAATGTCCTCTAGGCCATCTACTACATGGTTATTGGTTAGAATTCTTCCGTCCTTCCCTATTACAACCCCAGACCCATGTTGTAAGTTCTTAGGGAACTTTGAGAATATCCACTCTTGTTCTCTATATTTTGTGTTTTTCCCTATTACTGCAACTACAGATTGATTTACTTCCTCAATAACCTCTGATACTTTCTTTACTTGCTTTTGCGGTTGTTCTATTACATTTTCCGGCACTTTAGGCACTAGTGACTTTTCACTTAATGCCAGCGCAGGTGTTGTAGTTAAACATAATGTAGCCATAATTAAAATAGATGATAAAAACTTTTTCATAGTAATCCCCCTTATAAATATTAGAATGTTATATTTATAACACACTATATATATTACCATATTTTTATACTTCTTCCATGTTTTAAAAATATTTAACACTTTTTTCATAATTGCAAGTACTGTCTTACTTTGTAAATTCACATTTTATCATAATTCTATTGACGAAGAATAATCTAAGCAGTAAAATATATTTTGTATGCGAAATATATTTGCACGAAACATTTTTATGCGAATTATTTGCAAGGAAACCATTAGAGGAGAAGGTGTGTAGATGAGTGAGATGAGTAATGGAATTAAAATATTTAAGTCTTTAAAACGAATAGGTCATATGATTAAACAAAGCATGGGACAACAATTTAATGAAATGAATTTAACAGGTCCCCAAGGAATGATGATGGGTATATTATCCCATGATGGAGAAATGAAAATAAGTGATTTAAGCGAAAAAATCGGATTATCAAATAGCACGGTATCCGGAATTATTGATAGGTTAGAGAAACAAGGTTTGGTGGAAAGAACTAGAAGTACAGACGATAGGAGAGTTGTTTACGTAAATATAAGCACTGAATTGCAAAGAAATTGCAAAGAAAATTTTTGTAAAATTGAAAAAACCTTTGAAGATATAATGACTAAAGCTACTGCTGAAGAAATTGACACAATACTAAAAGGCTTGGATACATTAGAGCGATTAATGGATAAGTAAAAGAACAATGACCTAAGTTAAGGATTATATGTTGTACTTTACAAATAAATAAGGAGTTGATTACAAGGTGTTTAAATTAGCAAAATATTTAAAGCCATTTATCGGAATGATTATTTTAGCAATAATATTGCTATACGTGCAAGCTATGGCTGACCTCGCATTACCAGACTATATGTCTAACATTGTAAATAAGGGAATACAACAAAATGGTATTGAAAGTGCAGTACCACAGGCAGTTAGAAAAAGTAAAATGGATAACCTTATGTTATTTATTAGTGATACTGACAAAAATGAGGTTTATAGTAATTACAGGTTAATTGACAATGCAAGTCCAGATTACCATAAATATGCTTTGGATTACCCTCAGCTCACAAAAGAGTCTATTTATGTATTAAAGAATATTGATAAAACAGAAATTGATAAATTAAATCCTATAATGGGAAAAGCACTCCTAGCAGTTTCTGGGGTTGAAAAAATGAAAGCTGATGCAAAAGGTAATGAAATACCCTTTAACGGAGCAAAATTACCTGCTAATACTGATTTGTTTGCCTTACTTGGAAATTTGCCTGCTGAGCAGAGAGCTAAATTAAGTGAGGAAACTGATAAAAAAATTACAGCTTTAGGGGATAACATGATTCTTCAAGCTGCTACTCATAGCATTAAAGCTGAATATGAGGCACTTGGAATGGATACTGGCAAAATTCAAAGTAACTATATTCTTCGTGCAGGTATATCTATGCTTTTACTATCCTTACTTGGTGCAGTCTGTACTGTTTTCGTTGGCCTTTTGGCTTCAAGAACTGCTGCTGGACTTGCACGCAATCTACGAAAAAGTATATTTGCGAAGGTTGAAAGCTTTTCAAGCACAGAGTTCGATAAATTTTCTACCGCATCACTAATAACAAGAACTACCAATGACATTACTCAAATTCAGATGGTTGTAGTCTTAGCCATAAGAATGGTAATTTATGCACCTATTTTGGGTATTGGTGGTGTTATGAAAGCTCTTAATAAAAGTTCGTCTATGTCTTGGATTATTGCCTTGGCAGTTATAGTGCTTCTAGGACTAATTGGGAGTATATTTGCAATTGCGATGCCAAAGTTTAGGCTTATTCAAAAGCTTATTGATAGACTTAACCTAGTTACCCGTGAAAACCTTTCAGGAATGATGGTAATACGAGCTTTCAATACTCAGAAATTTGAAGAAGGTAGATTCGACAAAGCAAATACTGACCTTACAAGTACAAACCTATTTGTAAACCGTGTAATGGTAGTCTTATTCCCTGCTATGATGATTGTAATGAATGGAGTTACACTTCTTATTGTTTGGATTGGTGCACATCAGATTGCAGCTTCAAATATGCAAGTAGGAGATATGATGGCGTTTATGCAATATGCTATGCAAATTATTTCCGCCTTCCTAATGATGTCCTTTATGTTTATTATGATACCAAGGGCTTCCGTATCTGCACAGAGAATTAATGAGGTTTTGCAAGTGGAACCTACCATTGCAGATCCAAAGAAACCTAGATATTTTGATAAGGAAGTAAGAGGTCTTGTAGAATTTAGAAACGTATCCTTTAAGTATCCTGGTGCCGCAGAAGATGTTCTTAAGAATATTAGTTTTAAAGCTATGCCCGGTAAAACTACTGCTTTTATAGGATCCACGGGTGCAGGTAAGACTACATTAATCAATTTACTTCCTCGTTTTTACGATATAACTAGTGGAGAAATTCTTATTGATGGCATAGATATAAGAGAAGTTTCACAACAGGATTTACGTGATAAAATTGGTTATGTACCTCAAAAAGGTTCATTGTTCCAAGGTACAATTGAATCAAATTTAAGATATGCGGATGAAAACGCTAGTGATGAGACAATAAAAAAATCTGCTGAAATTGCCCAAGCTATGGAATTTATAAATGAAAATTCAAAAGGCTTCAAAGGCGAGATTTCACAAGGTGGTTCAAACGTGTCAGGTGGCCAAAAACAAAGATTATCTATTGCACGTGCTCTTGTAAAGAAAGCTAAAATTTATATATTCGATGATAGCTTCTCTGCCCTTGACTTTAAAACAGATTCATTACTTCGAAAAGCACTTAAAGAGGGAACTTACTCAAGTACTCTTCTTATTGTTGGGCAACGTGTATCTACAATTAAAAATGCTGAACAGATAATTGTTCTTGATGAAGGCAGGATAGTTGGAATAGGTACTCATAATGAGCTTATGAAAAACTGTATAACTTATCAGGAAATTGCACTATCACAGCTTTCAAAGGAGGAATTAGCATAATGGAGAACAATAAAAAAGAAACACGTCCTCCTAGAAGGCAAGGCGGACCTATGGGTCCCGGCTCAATGGTAGGAGGGGAAAAACCCCGTAACTTTAAAGGCACCATGAAAAAACTTACTAATTACTTAAGTGTCTATAAACTTTCCATGCTTGCCGTATTAATATTTGCAATAGCTAGCTCTGTGTTTAATATAATAGGGCCAAAAGTTTTAGGAAAGGTAACAACAAAACTATTTGAAGGTGTTATGGCTAAAATAGCTGGTACCGGTAATGTGGATTTTGATTATATAGGAAGAATTATCATTCTACTTGTAGTGCTATACCTTATAAGTGCCTTCTTTAGTTACATTCAAGGCTTTATAATGTCAAACGTATCTATGAAGGTAAGTTATAACTTCAGAAAAAATATTTCTGAAAAAATCAACCGTATGCCTCTTAAATATTTTGATAAAACAAGCCATGGCGAGGTATTATCACGGGTTACTAATGACGTTGATACCCTCAGCCAAACACTGAATCAAAGCTTAGGTCAAATCATTACCTCAGTTACAACGGTTGTAGGTGTGCTCATTATGATGCTTACAATAAGCTGGCAATTAACCCTTGCCGCAATGTTAATGATTCCTGTATCCATGGGTCTTATTATAGTTATTGTAAAGAACTCACAAAAATTCTTTAAACAGCAACAGGAGTATTTAGGCAATGTAAATGGCCATGTGGAAGAGATGTATGGTGGTCACATTGTAATGAAAGCCTTTAATGGCGAAAAGCAAAGTGTTGAAAAGTTTGATAAAATGAACAATAAGCTTTTTACCGTAGCATGGAAATCCCAATTCCTAACTAGTATAATGATGCCACTTATGAATTTTGTAGGTAATTTAGGCTATGTGGCAGTATGTATACTAGGTGGTTACCTTGCAGCAAGACGAACTATTGAAGTTGGAGATATTCAGGCCTTTATTCAATATGTGCGTCAATTTACACAACCACTTTCTCAGCTTGCAAATATTTCTAATATACTTCAGCAAACTGCTGCTTCAGCAGAACGTGTATTTGAATTTCTAGAGGAAGAAGAGGAAGTCCCAGAAACCACTAGCCCTATAATACATAGGGATGTTAAAGGACATGTTGAATTCAAAAATGTCCACTTTGGATATAATACTGACAAAATCGTAATTAATGATTTTTCTGCTTCAATAAAGCCAGGACAGAAGGTTGCAATTGTTGGACCTACTGGTGCAGGCAAAACTACCATGATTAAATTATTGATGCGTTTCTATGATATAAATGAAGGTACAATTGAAATAGATGGTTATGATATAAATGATTTTACTCGTAATCATTTGCGTTCAATGTTTGGTATGGTTCTGCAAGATACTTGGCTATACAACGCTAGTATAATGGAAAATATACGTTATGGGCGCCTTGATGCAACAGACGCCGAAGTTATAGCAGCCGCTAAGGCCGCACATGCAGACAGCTTTGTTCGTACGCTACCAGATGGTTACAATATGCTACTTAACGAAGAAGCATCTAATGTGTCTCAAGGACAAAAACAATTATTAACTATAGCTAGAGCAATTCTGTCTGATCCTAAGATTCTTATCTTAGATGAGGCAACAAGCTCTGTAGATACTCGTACTGAGGTTCTGATACAAAAGGCTATGAATAACTTAATGAAGGATAGAACCAGCTTTATTATCGCTCACCGTTTATCAACAATTCGTGATGCTGATCTAATCCTTGTTATGAATCACGGCGATATTGTAGAACAAGGAAGTCACGCAGAGCTTCTTACAAAGGACAAATTTTATGCTAACCTTTATAACAGTCAGTTTGATGTAGTTGAGGCTAGCTAAGATATTTATTATTTTAATGTGAGTAAAACCGTACTGGCTTCTTGTCAGTACGGTTTTTATTTTAAAATTACCCTATAAAGTGAAGGGCTTTTTATCTTATACTAACTTATAATTTAATATACTGTAATTAAATTGTTTAATTCATTATAATAGTTATAATGAGCATCTAGTGCTGGACTCTAATAAAGCTGCCTCTCCATATAAAATTTTTAAACTTCTAACCTATTAGTAAAAAAATCAGAATAAGGGTGTGATTTCATGAGACTTCATAGGCTACTGGGAATTATTATGTTGCTTAATTCACGAGGAACAATGAAGGCGGTCAACTTAGCAAAAATACTCGAGACCTCAGAAAGAACCATATACAGAGATATGGATATATTGTGCGAAACGGGTATTCCTATTGTGTCAATTCCAGGTCCTAGTGGAGGTTTTTCTTTTATGGAAAACTATAAAGTAAGTTCAAGTTCCCTGGAGAGCGGAGATGTAGTTAATCTACTACTTTCAAGCATGGGTATCCATTCAGATAAGAACACTGAAATGTCACAGCAACTAAAAAATGCCGTTATTAAGCTTGAAAACAGTGTGTCAAAAGAACACAAGGAAGAAATTATTAAAGCTAAAGAAAGATTCTTTATTGACTCACAGCCTTGGTGAGGCAAAAGAATAGAAAATCAGAATGTAGATATAATTAAAAACTCAGTGCTTGACTTAAAAAGAT
>CALJTN010000272.1 GCA_937976175.1 uncultured Clostridiaceae bacterium
TGAGATTTGTTCATTAACAAGTGGAGAACTATTCAAATTTATTGAAACTAACTTAAGCAGTATATTGTTACTTTGAAAACTATTGTAGCAAATCAATGCAATTCCATCATTTACAATAAAATTAATGTGGGAAGCCTTTTCTAAAGTAATGGTATTTAAATGCTCATACCACTTGTTTTTATAGGTATCCAGTGTTTGTATTGAATACTTTTCATTGGAATTTTTTGAATGCAAGATGTATATGCAATCAGAGTTACTATATATAAAATATGGACAAGTATATTTAGAGCAACTTATTGTGAGAATGCTTACAACAGTAATATTATTATCTTTTATTGTACAGCTATTTAAAGTACATTGAAGGTTATTAGCGGATCTAGTTATAAAAAACAAGTATAGCCTATCTATAATAAACTTAAAAAATAAGAATCTATAATCAATATTCTCATCTTTAATGTTAAAGAAATTACTATCTATAAGTTCAGTGGAGTATATAGAATAGTTAATTTTATTGCTCTTATCTACATAAATCACATGAATTATATCTTTATCATCGATATCAACTATGAAATTACTTATATTTTCTCTTAAGATAATTTTAGTGGTAATAGTATTTTCACAGAAGCTTTCTAGCATTAAATGATTATCTTCACTCATTGAAAATCTATAGATGTTTTCTTTTGAATCTTTCACTATAAATGGATATTTAGATGTAGACATAGATTCCCTCCAGATATTTTTGAAAATACATATTTATAAATTTATATGTAAGGCTAGTTACATTTATTATAAATAAATATATAGAAACTTTTACAGTATAAAATAATAGTATATAAATAAAAGAATAGAAAATAAAATTTAATATTATATTATATTATGTTTAGTGAAATGTGATAAATAAACATAACCTAGCATAGTAATATGTTAAAAGTAGCAAGCTATAGGGGGATTTGTACCATGAAGGTTCTATTGTGTGTTAGACAAGATTATTATAGAAATTTTGCAGGGGATTCTATGCAGGTAATTAAGACAGCTGAATATCTACGTAAATTGGGAGTATCTGTAGACATAAATGATGGTGGCATATATGACTATTCTGGTTATGATATAGTGCATTTGTTTAATATTGCAACTACGGGAGAAACATATAGATACTATAAGATTGCGCATTTTTACAAAAAAAACTTAGTAATATCCCCCATGCACTGGGATATGAAAAAATACCATAGGATAAATAATAAATTTGAAAACATAAAGCTATATGAAAGGTGTAGTAGTTATAAAGAGGAAATTTTAAAGAAAAGCAAAGTTATATTCTGCAATAGTGAATTAGAAAAGAGTCTTATCCAGAAAGAATTTAATGTAAATGGAGAATATAGAGTTATTTATAATGGCGTAGAAGTAGAAAATGAAGATATACCTTTATATAATTTCACAGAAAGATATAACTTAGATAATTATGTTTTATGCGTGGGAAGAATATGCGCAAGTAAAAATCAACTTGCTTTATGTAGCATATGTGACGAACTGGGGAAGCAGTTAGTTTTAATTGGAAGTGGAAATGATGATGAATATGTTAAAAAATGTACTAATTTTAAAAACGTAATTTATTTAGGCTTTATGGATAGTTATAATGTATACAATGCCTATAGATTCGCAAAGGTACACGTGCTACCAAGTTTTGTAGAGATGCCGGGGTTATCTTCATTAGAGGCAGCAGCAAGTGGTTGCAATATAGTGTCAACAGAAGAAGGATGTGCAAGGGAATATTTTAAAGAGATGGCCTTGTATTGTGATCCGTATGATAATAATAGTATATTAAAAGCAGTAAAAGAAGGATTTGAAAAACGTAGGGATAACAAGCTGAAAGATTATGTTAATGAAAATTATAACTTTGAAAAATCAATAAATGATTTATATAAAACCTATTCAGAAATTCTTCATTAAAGTCACCTATTAGGAAGAAAAAATACCTAGGGTTGTAAATGTTTAGCTACAATTAAAACTAGCAAAAGAATGGGCAGTCATTAGTTTGACTGCCCATTCTTTTTAGCTACAACTGTAAATGTCTTAGGAATGTTTTTATCAAAGATATCAGAAGATAAATTAGGTTCTTCTTCTAAGCTTTTAATTATTAGCCCGCCATCAGCAATACTAGTAACAATCTCACCTAAATTCCACATGCGAAGTAACACTTTTTGTGTACTCTCAGAGTTGCTTGAGTATTTTGAATACGAAACGTCTTTTTCTTTCAATGATGTATTAAAATAATCCCCTGTTACCTTGTGCTTACGCACCTTAGCAGTAGACCCTCTGGAAGTAATCAGTTTGGTGGAAATAGGGTGAAAATCTCTAATAACAAATAATCCATCATTTTTTAGTAGTTTATAGATTATTTCCATGAAAGGCTTTAAGTCTGTAAAATAATGCAATATTCCCATTTCAGCAAATACAATATCAAAGTCACCTGATAATTGTGTATCTGTCAGCTTAAGCACATCAGATAATATATATTCTATCTTTACACCTGCTTCAGTTGCTAATTTCATAGCATATTGCTTATTTCCTTCTGAAAAATCAACCACAGTCACCTCTGCCCCCAGTAGAGCTAATGATACAGCCTTAGTACCATTAGAGCCCATCAAATTCATAATCTTTTTTCCTTCAACATTTCCAAACTTACTATAGAGTGTTGAAATCATCTTTGAGGGATCTTTACTGATTTTATTAACTACTTCATGTGGTTCCCCAAATCTATTAATCCATGCATCATAGGTTTCATTATTCCATGATTTCTCATTTTCATCAATACATATGCTTTTTTCAGCATTACAATTCTCTTCATATTTTGAACTACTCATATCAATTGATTCCTTCCTACTCTATTATATTTATTAGTTAACGAAATTTAACAGCTTTTAATGTGGACATTTAATACTATATTGCTACAAAATAGTATAACTTATTGGTGGATAAAAATGTCTGCAGAAAATAATATACCACATGGCAAATCATTTAACAACGTTATCATAAAAAGTGTAACATTATAGGTGATGACTTAATCTCTTAAAACAGTGCAAACTAAAGTAAGTTTAAAATTATAGTATTAAATTTCTTAATTTATGACAACATTTATTGTATAATAAAACTTAGAACATTTATTAGGAGCGATGCAAATGGATAAAATTGAATTACTAGCCCCTGCTGGGAGTATGGAAAGCGTACATGCAGCAGTCCAAATGGGAGCAGATGCAGTTTATATAGGAGGAAGCAAATTCTCAGCAAGAGCTTATGCTTTTAATTTTGATAATGAAAATATAGCTAAGGCAGTAGACTATTGCCACATTTATGGAGTTCGTGTATATGTTACTTTAAATACCTTAGTAAAGGATAATGAACTAAAAGAAATTTTAGAGTATGTAGGATATTTATATAGTATAGGAGTAGACGCTTTGATACTTCAAGATACGGGACTCATATACCTTATAAGAAGTAATTTCCCGGATTTTGAGATTCACGCATCTACCCAAATGACAGTACACAATGGTGAAGGTGCCTTATTTTTAAAGAACATTGGCTTTAAAAGAATAGTTCTCGGAAGAGAGCTTAGCTTAAAGGAGATTGATTACATATCTAATACTTTAAAAGTGGAAACAGAAGTTTTTGTTCATGGAGCTCTATGTATTTGCTATTCAGGACAATGTCTTATGAGTAGTATTATTGGTGGTAGGAGTGGGAATAGAGGTAGGTGTGCCCAGCCTTGCAGATTACCTTATACACTTATAGATAAAAACACCAACAAAGAAGAGCAGGCATATCTTTTAAGCCCTAAAGATATTTGTACTATAGATAACTTAAAAGACTTAGTTCAAAGTGGTACATCTTCCTTAAAAATCGAAGGAAGGATGAAAAAGCCAGAATATGTTTCGGGAGTTGTGGAAATATATAGACGCACCCTTGACAATATTTATAATGATACTGTACAAGAGCTCCATAAGGAGACAAAAGTTCTAACCCAATTATTTAATAGAGAAGGGTTTTCAAAAGCCTATCTATATGGGAATACAGGAAAAGATATGATGGCATACAAGGTGCCTAAGAATTCTGGACTGAAAGTAGGTAAAGTTTCTACTGATTTGACAGTAACTCTACTAGAAAACGTAGCTTTAAAAGATGGAATAATGTTTGCAGAGGATGGGCTTTCTATATCGAAGATTATTGTAGATGGATTAGAGGTAGAAAAGGCGGTAATCGGTGATAAGGTTCTATTAAAGCCTACAAAATTCAAGGCTGGGGACTTCTTATACAAGATTTCTGACAATGAATTAATGAATGAACTAGCTAAGGGCTATAGCGATGCATTTAAGAAAAAGATAGAACTAAATTTGTCTATAGAATTTAATGTAAATAAGCCTTTAAGCATAAGCACCAGTTACCTTGGAAAAAACTTTAATGTTAAAGGTGAAGGGGTTCAAGTAGCACTAAATAAACCACTAGATAAAGATCGTATTATTCAAAATCTTTCTAAAACCGGCGATACTCCTTTTAAAATAAAGGAAGTGGACTTTGAGAGTTTTGAAGATGGTTTTCTACCAATGTCTGCATTAAATTCAGTACGACGTCAATTAACTCTGGATATTCAAAACTATATAATAGGAAAGTATAAAAGAGAAAAAAGTAGCAAACAGATTAATTATGGTAAAGAATTTAGGTTGCAGGGAGAAAAAGACTATATAGAGACTAAAGATAAGAAAGAAAGTATTATGCCAGAGACCCTTATATACGTAAGCAGTGAGGAGCAATTAAGAGCAGTACTTGAAATGGGCTTTGATAATATTGCTGTAAACCCTTTTATGAGGGGGTGTAACATAGACTTAAACAAGTATGATGCAAATATCTATCTTAAGGTTCCTAATATCATAAAGGAAGAGTTTGAAAATATCTGCAATTTTATTGAGGATCACTTAGGTAAGATAAAGGGGATTATTACTGCCAATCTAGGTATAATTAATAGATTTAACAAGCAAGTATCTATAATTGGAGATTACAAGTTAAATATTTTCAATAGATATGCTGGTGATTTTTATAAAAGGTTTCTAATAGGAACTTGCATTAGTGCAGAGTTAAATCAAAAGGAAATCAAAGAAATAGCAAGAAAAAGCTCCTTGCCACTGCAAATTATGGTTTACGGTAAATATGAACTTATGGTTAGTGAGTACTGTGCTATAGGTAGTGTTTTTGGTAGCAAAAGTACGAATAAGGCTTGTATC
>CALJTN010000273.1 GCA_937976175.1 uncultured Clostridiaceae bacterium
GAAAAGTTATATAGGCACCAGAAGCCAAGTATAAGCTATAAGTTATTTAAAGATGATCTTTATTTAAAGGTTGCAAGAAATTATTTAAGATACAGATGGCTGCTTATTTATCTTACAGGAGCAGCGCCTATTATTCATACTAGTTATACGAGAGAATGTACTAAAAAACTAGTGCCTATTCAAGAAGATAGTTTCTCAAATAAGGGGGCAGTATCTTATAGAAATGGAGAATGTGGCTATAAAAATCATACAGACCTATTTCCAGATTATACAAGTGTAGAAAGTTACATTGCAAGCATAGAAGACTTTGTCAAAGAAAATATGATACAAAGTCATAAAGAGCTTTATACTCAAATCAGACCTAAAGCCAAGGACAATAAAAATCTTTTAAGTTCATTGAAAAATGAGGGGATTCAATATATAGAGATTAGAAGCATAGATATTAACCCATTTGAAAAAAGTGGTATGAGTATGGAAGATTTAGAGTTTACACATGTTTTTATGCTCTACTTATTGCTTAAGGAAGAAACAGACTACTTAGATTGGCAGCGAGAGGCTTTATTTAATCAAAAACTCATTTCGAAAAATGGTTTAGAGAGTATAATGCTTAAAAAGGATGGTAAATCAAAAGATAGGTCAGAGTGGATGCTAGATATACTTGCTGAGATGAACAATATGAGCCAAGTTTTAGGACTTGAGTGGGAAGCGCTTATTGATACATTTGTAGAAAAAGCATTGGATGTAACTAAAACGTGTGCTTATAAGATTACTAAAAAAGTAGAAAAAGAAGGTTACTTAGTTGCACATATTCAGTTAGCCAAAGCCTATAAACAAGAAGCTTATGCAAATCGTTATAAGCTTGAAGGTTACGAAGATTTTGAGCTTTCCACCCAGATTCTTATGAAAGAAGCTATAAAAATAGGGATTAGTATTGAGGTGTTAGATAGATCAGATAACTTTATAGCACTTAGTAAAGGTGATAAAACAGAATACGTTAAACAAGCTACTAAAACTTCTAAAGATAGCTATATCACTATGTTGATGATGGAAAATAAAACAGTTACTAAAAAAATACTAGACAAAAACAATGTTTGTGTGCCAAAAGGCATAGAGGTTAATGCTACCCAAAATCTTGGCTTTGTGGCATGTAAATATGCAAATAAGCCGCTTGTTGTAAAACCTAAGTCTACTAATTTTGGAATAGGTATTAGTATTTTCCCAGAAGGTGCATCAGAAGAAGATATTATATATGCTCTTGAAATAGCATTTAAACATGATGACACGATACTTATTGAAGAATTTGCAAAAGGAAAAGAATATAGGTTTTTAGTCATTGGAGATGAAGTAGCAGGCATCTTGCACCGCGTTCCAGCTAATGTAAAAGGTGATGGGCATCATACGATAAGAGAACTGGTCGCTATTAAAAATCAAGACTTCTTAAGGGGAAAAGGTTACAAAACACCACTGGAAAAAATTGAATTAGATACAAGCAGTGAGTTGTTCTTAAAACAAAAAGGTA
Organism: uncultured Clostridiaceae bacterium; assembly: GCA_937976175.1. Lineage (GTDB taxonomy): Bacteria > Bacillota > Clostridia > Clostridiales > Clostridiaceae > Clostridium_AD. The sequence continues at coordinate 1,520 of CALJTN010000273.1, forward strand.
TAGGCTTTGATGATATACCTAAAGTATCTGAGGTTGTATACCTTAGAGAAAACTCAAATATTAGTACAGGTGGAGACAGTATTGACTATACTGAGAGTATCCCAGATAAGTTTAAAAAAATTGCTGTGCAAGCTGCAAAAGCAGTTGAAGCTAAGTTTTGCGGAGTAGATATGATGCTTGAGGATTACCAAAGTGAAGCAAGCAACTATTCTATTATAGAGATTAATTTTAATCCAGCCATCCATATTCATTCTTTTCCTTATCAAGGGAAGGAAAGGAATATAGCAAGGAGTGTTCTTCAGGTATTAGAGCTTATTTAATTTACAGATCGTTCATTATCGAAATACGTGGATATAAGAGGGGTATAGCTAGGATGAATTTATTTAAAAAATTAAAACTAGGGATGAAGATATCTATTGGATTTAGTATGCTTCTTATCTTATTAATTATGGCAGTGATGTTCTCAGTATTTAGTGTGAATAATCTGAATGATCATTTTACGCGGTATACAGAAATCTCAACGGGCGAAATGCTAGTTGGCAGAATACAAGCTAATTTACTAGAAACACGTCTAGCGGCAGAAAGCTTTATAGAGCTAGGAGAAGATTCTCAAAAAGAGCTTTTCGAAAGTCGTTTTAACAAAATGGAGGGATTTATTTTTGAACTTAAAAGTAGCATGAATAATCCTGAAGTACAAAAGATTATGGAGCAGATTTTAGAACGTTCAAGGGAATATAAGAACGATTTTAATAAAATTGTTGCCTATGATAATAAAAGAACTGAATTATATAGCACACTTAGTATTAAGGGGCCTGAAATTGAAGAAGGCTTGTTGCAGCTGCTAGAGTTAGTACACCTAAAAAAAGATGAAACACTTGTTTATGGAACAGGAAATGCACTAAGACACCTATTAAATTCAAGGCTGCAAATTGCTAGATTTCTAGCACTTAATGAACTTGATAGAGTAGACGTGGTAATAAAAGATTTTTCAGAAATGGAGAAATGGATAGTCATTTTACAAAATACTAGTAATAGCGATGAAGAAAAGATACTTTTAGATTTAATACAAAAGAATAAACAAATATATGTTGAAAATTTTATTGAGATAGCATCGGTAATTGAAGACCGCAATGAAGTGATCAAGCATTTAGATCAAATAGGTCCAGAGGTATCAGCTATTGCAGAGA
>CALJTN010000274.1 GCA_937976175.1 uncultured Clostridiaceae bacterium
CTCTGGTGAAGACAGCGAAGGTGATGTAAGACTTACTGAAAAAGAAGTTAAACTTGAAAATACTAAGAAGTATGTGGAGTATAATGGAAATAAAATATACCTACCTTCTTCAGTGCAGGAAAAGGTATTAGTAGGAACATTTAATGAGAGTAAACTTCTTTATGATCCTAATAGTAGTGGAAGACTTATACAGCATGATATAAATAATAATGGGAAGACCAATGACAAAATAGTTGTGGCAGTAGGAAACTATGAGGATTTAGATAAATCAAATGATGTAATATATGTTGATACGAATTCCGACAATAATTTAGAAAATGAATTGGAGATGGGAATATATAAAGAAGTAGCGAAAGGAATTAAGGATAAAGTAATCTTTGAAATGGAGGGTGAAAATCCAGTTTTAGAAAATAACAACTTAAAGGTAAAAGATCAATACAAAAAAGATTACTCAAAATTAGTAAATAAATTTGAAAACTTTCAAAGTGGCACTAACGGTGCAGGAATAGAGTATAACTTTGTTATTACGGAAGTTGAAAAGAGAGAAGGTCAGTGGGTTGTTAACTTAGGTTATGACGGAAATAGTCATGGCTCACATGTTGCTGGTGATGCTGCGGCCAATGGCTACAGATCTCTTCCTTTTGTAAACAAGGAATTACTAGATGCGTATGGCCAGGCAATAGCGCCTAAGGGCACATTACAAGGTGCTGCTCCAGGAGCTCAAATAATTGCTTGTAGAGTTTTTCAAAGTAATGGTGGTACACCACAGTCAGCTTACATGGCAGCAATGGAATATGCTTGTGAGCAGGGCGCCGATGTAGTAAATATGAGTCTAGGAGGATTGCCAGATATAAACGATGAAAATGACCCCAGTTGCTATCTTGTAAATAAGTTAAGTAAGCAGTACGGAACTGTATTTTGTATATCGGCAGGAAATGACGGTCCTTCAACAAATGCCGTAGGAACTCCGGGCTCTGCAGAATGGGCAATTACAGTTGGAGCATATAACCCAGCTTGGCTTAATTATGGAAACAAGCATGTGGAAGATGGTTTATGGTATTTCTCAAGTAGGGGACCTACTGAGGATGGAAGATTAAAACCAACCATCATAGCTCCAGGAAGTATGATATCTTCAATGCCAATGTGGTCAGCTTCAAATATTAGAAGCTCAGAATTAGGTGGTGGCAGATATGTAGGTTATGGTGTTGAGCAAGGAACAAGTATGTCAAGTCCATATACTGCAGGTGCGGTTGCTGCACTTATACAGGCGGTTAGGGATAAAAATATTCCATATCATCCTTTAGTTATAAAAGAAGCATTATTTGAAACTGGTGATAAGGAATTAAACAATAAAGTATATTTACCTTCTGAAATAGGTGGAGGTATGGTAGATCCCAATGAAGCTCTTAAATATCTTGAAAATTTAAAACTACAGGGACTTACTAAGGAGAGTTTAAGAGATTCTTTAGAATATATTGATAGAAATGATATTGTAGTTAAAACAGAATTTAATTATAGTGAAAAACTAAGCTATAATCCTGAAGGTTTATATGTAAGAAGTGGAGATATACCTTCAGAAGTAATAGTTAAAATAACAAATACTAAAAATACAGATTTAACCTTGAATCTTCTGAAAGATAGTTACAATTATAGTAATGACTGGCTTACATTGCCATCTAATACGATAACCTTAAAGAGTGGTGAGGCCAAGGAACTTAAACTGTTAATCCATAAAGATAAATTAAATGTAGGTATAAATAGTTTACTTGTAAAAATGGACGACCCTTTAACTGTATTAAAAGAAGGTTTTATTCCAATAACAGTAATTAACTATATGGATTTAAGTGTTAATACTCCTGTAGTAACTAAAAATGAAGAAAGGCCATTTAAACCTGGTGCTGTTGATAAGAATTTTATAAGAATACCTTATGGCACACAGAAGGTTAATATTAAATTAGAGCTTGATGCTGCCGATGCCAGTAATTTACTTCCTATGATATCTGCACCAAGTGGAATACAGGATAACAATATTCCGGGAGTAGATTGGATATATCCAGGTAAAAACTCACAAACAATTAGTATTAATAATCCAGAACCAGGCACCTGGGAAGTGGATATGTTTTCAGGGATAATTCCTGCCCAGGATATGATTAATGCTAGGGGAAGGTATAAAATTACTGCAAGTATAGAAGGGGTATCTATAGGACCAGCTATAAACTACAGTGGGAAAAGTGGGGAATATAAAGAAAATGACATTAGCTTTAAAATTCTGAATGCTACTAAAAATGAAAAACAGACTATTTATCTTAAGAAAACAAATATGGTAGGAGAGAATAGTAATAAAATAACTGAAAACAAGACAATACAAAACCACACACAGAATATAGTTTATTTTACTATACCAGAAAATGACCCTAATATTTTTACAAGTATAAAAATAAGAAATGCAAAATATGAATATGATGACTTGGATATGGCACTGTATAGAGTAGTTAAGGACATGCAAGGTAATGACAAGTTAGCCACTATGATTGCTGACTCTGGGAATTCTGGAAGCGACGAGAATATCTATGTAGAAACGCTTCAATCAGGAAAATATGCCATCGTAATTGATGCATATGCTACAGCGCCAGAAACTAGTTATGACTTAATTTATCAAGTGGCAAATGCTTCTTTTGGAGAAAATGTAATTACACTGAAAAATCATAAGATTGAATTATCAAGAGAAGCAGTAGAGCTTAAAGTGGGAGTAAGAGTTCCTGCAAAGACTGGTAAGTATATAGGCTTAATATATGCAGTTGATGAGGAGAATAATGTTTTAGGTAAAACTAAGGTTTCTGCCAACTCACAAGGAACAGATAATAATATTGTCTTAGAAAACAATAAAGTTGTTAGAAGTAATAAGGAGTTTGACTTGAAAATTGAAGGTGATATTAAAGAATCAAATAATTTAAATAACATTTATGGCATTCAGTTTGAAGTAGTCTTCGATGCAAATATAATAGATTCACAAGATGTTTTAAAGGGTGACATATTTAACGGAGTATCATCAAGAGAAATTGACAAAAAAATAGAAAGTGGAAGAATAACTTATGCCATAGGTTTCTTAAATACAGCCTTAGATAAAGATGCTACAGGTGCCATTGCAGGTAACATTGCAAAAATAAGGCTTAATGCAAAGAGTATAGGTAGTGTATCTGTTAAGTTTGATAAACTTCTTCTAGTAAATCATCTTGGAGACGAAATTGCTGCAAATTATCAAACTCATAGTACTTTATTTATAGTAAATCCCGATGTTATGGAAGATGGAGTTATAAACATTAAAGATATATGTAGACTAGCTTCAAAGATTGGAATAGAAAAAGGAACTGCTGGATATGAAGAGAAATATGACTTTGATAAAAATGGAGCTATAGATTACAAGGACCTCGACTTTATCATAAAATGTTTTGTTGAGGATAATTAATAAGAAAAGGGGGATAAGTAAATGAAGTTTAAGAGAATAATCTCTAAGATACTTATTTTTGCTATGATGCTAACATTTGTGCCAGCATCCTATGCAAAGGCAGTAGATACAGTAAGACCTCAGGTTATTGGTGGAAACATAAGTGTTGACCCTATAGCTGGGTACTCAAAAGATGTTGATATAAATATAAAGCCTGAACTAATTTTTAGTAAAGACATGGATGCAACAACGGGTAGTGGTCTTCTAAACACCTATGCTGTTTATCTTTATGAAATAACAGCTACAGGGCTATCATCTGTTAATATTACAAAAAGCTATGAGGCTACAAGCAAAAAATTAACTATAAGCCCACTTATGCCATTAAAAGAAGGAAAGGCATATAAAATAGCACTTTCTCAAGGATACTGCAAAGATACATTAGGCAATTCTATTGAAGCCAACACATATATGAGCTACCAAATGTATTTTTCAACAGTTAATGCAGCTACTGAGGATATTATTCCACCAGTAATTGTAGCGGCCTATCCTAAAGCGGATTCAGTTAAGATACCAGCTGATTTAACTGCTACGTTGGCCTTCAATGAGGATATGGATAGTTCAACAATAAATAATACCAATATAGTTGTTCAGACAAAGTCAGGTTGGAGTTATGTTAATATAGCAACACCATTTACTGTGACTTATGATGCGGCAACTAAAGTTGCTACAATAAAGGTGCAAGGTAATCTGTCAGAATTTGTAGATTATCAAGTTCATGCAAAGGAAAAAACTATTAAGGATATAGCAGGAAATATTTTAGAATATAGAACATTTCCATTTAAAACAGCATCAAGTGATGTGCAAAGTCCAAAGGTGATATCAACTTCTATAAGTGATGGAGCAGTAGAAGTAGATATAGCTCAAAAATTCAGAGTAGCTTTTGATGAAGCATTAAAGTATGACACTTTCTCAAATTTTGTTGAAGTTAAGAAAGATGGAGTTATAGTAGATATCACAAAATTTAGCCCAGGAACTGAATCTAGTTCAGGGGATAAGGTTTTATCTATACCAGGTCCATATAGTAGTACTAAATGGGATAAGGGTGCAGTGTATACAATTACTATAAAACCAGGTTTATCAGATAAATTCGAAAATAAAACTACTGAAACCTATGTTTATAGTTTCACAACAGTAACTCCTGATTTAGTACCACCAACAATAACTAGCATGTTACCTGATATGGTAGCTAGTACTGAGGCGAGTCCAACAGTTATAGATAATTTAAGACCGGAAATTAATGTGGAATTTAGCGAGAAAATACCAAGGTATTTAGTAAATGGGAGCTACCAAAGTGGAGCAGTTCTTTATGAATATAAGACAGACGCTAATGGTGGGTGGTGGACAACGCTTGTTAATTCAAGCTACAGTAGAGCATTTACTGTTACACCAGATAGCATTGACCCAGAACCTTTTACAAAAATGACCGTAAAACCAACAATAGATTTAAAAGAAAATGTTAAGTACAAGTTAGAAATTAAAGTGGCAGACCTTCAAGGAAATTTGATTGACGTTGCAAAGCAACAATATTTCTTTACGCCAAAACTTAACGGGGGGGGCGAGACAGACATAGTTCCTCCAACTATAATTAGCACATATCCAGAGAAAAAGGACTATTCAAATAGACCAATGGATATAGCTGTAGATATGAAAGCAACAGTTAAATTCTCAGAAGCTATGGATGAAACAACTTTAAATAGTACCAATGTTTATATTGGAGTTTCTGGTACCTGGCCATCACAGAAGGTAGCTTCTACTTTAAGTTATGATAAAGCAACATCGACGGTAACAATAACGCCTAGCATTGCTTTAAATCAATTAACTGAGTATGTAGTTGTAATTAAAGATGTAAAGGACTTAGCGGGGAATAAACTTACAGCAGAATATAATGTTGATTTTAAAACGGTGAAAACTGATTTTGTAGGACCTAAAGTAGTATCCGTTTATCCAGCAGAAAATGCAACTAATGTAGTAATAGACAAACCCTTTGCTATAACTTTTGACAAAGCATATAAATATGACTCAACTATATTTAATGAAAATATTATAGTAAAAGAAGGAGATATAGTAATTCCGGTAAATCAGACTTTCCAAGATAAGGGTATAACCTTTGGTATAGGAGCAAGTAATAAGGAGTTAAGAATATCAAGATCAGTACCAGGTTCTTCCATTTGGTCAAAAGGAAAAATCTATACAATTACAGTTAAAGGTGGAATACTTGACGAGGTTGGTAATGCCATGAATACAGAAAAAACATGGAGTTTTACTACTATGGAGGATGACACAACACCACCAGTGATAAAGAGTATAACACCAATACTTAGTAAAAGTATTACTGCTCCAACAGCAGGGATAGGCTTAAGACCAAGCTTTACTATTATATTTAGTGAGCCTATATCCACAAGTTCGTATGGACAGTATGCAAATGTTGGGTTATATAATTATTTAAATAACGATATAACCTCTAATAAATCAAAAGTAAAGGACATTTTAAATAACAATGCATGGATAATTAGCTACGATGAAACGGATAAAGAAAATGTAAAAATGGTGTTTACAGTAACTAAGGATTTGAAAGAGGGAGACACATATACATTATCTCTTCCAGTCCAAGATCTTCAATATAATTACTGTACTAATGCAGACTTTCACTTTATTCCATCAGCTGCAGTGGTTAAAGTAGCTCCAGAAGTAGTATCTGTAGCACCGGTGAACTACAGTGCAGGAGTAAAAATAGATGTTAATCCTAACATAGTATTTAATACAGATATGGATGTAACGAGTTTTGCTGGAAATGTAAAATTAATGAAGAGTATAGGGTCATTTAATTATGACACAGTAGAATCTACTATAAACTATGATGCTACTTCCAAAACTGCAACTATAGTTCCAAAGGTAGCGCTAGATAAAAATAAAGAGTACAAAGTATCTGTAGATATATTTAACGTTAAAAGCAGTGATGGAATTGCAGGAACAAAGATATTTTTCGGCTCAACATTTACAACAGAAAATGGAGATACTGAAGCACCAAAAGTTATAAGTACAACTCCAATAGGTGGAAGTAAGGATGTTGACTTAAAAGCTAAAGTATCAATTAAATTTTCAGAAGAATTAAAAGCAAATGAGGATATTATAAACTACCCGTTAAAAAATTATGTAAGTATTTATGAAGGGCTTAACAAAATCGATGTAACACCATATATAAACGGAGTGGATAAATCAATAATAAGTATAGATTCACCAACTAATGGGTGGAAAGATGGTGGAGTTTATACGGTTAAAGTTTTAAGTGGATTAGGAATACTTGATATGGGAGGAAATCAACTTTTAGAAGGTATAGAATTCACCTTTACTTGTATTAACAATACGTTAACAGCTTTATCAGTTATTGAAACAAGTCCAATGAATAATGCTGTAAATGTGGCATTAAATCAACAAATAACTGCTAAGTTCAATATTAAGGATGTAGTAGCAATTGATGGATCACAAACTTTAAAAAATTCTGTGATTTTAAAAGAAGGTAATATTATAAGATCATGGGATAGTCTGGATGTTGTTAATATCCCTATGTTTGGGGACGTATTAACTATTAAACTTGACAGGCCACTACTTGCAAACACTGAGTATACAGTTACAATAAAAGCAGGAGTAAGAACCTACGACCAAAAGAGCACGCTTGCTACTGATTATTCATGGAAGTTTAATACTGGTGCAGGTGCTCAAGCTTTAGTGCCAACTGTTGAAAGCATAAAAGTTACTAGCGGTAATGGAACTGTTAACTTAGTTGACGGAGCTGTAGATATACCTAAAGATATTGACAAGGTGGAAATCCTATTTAACAAGTTAATGAAGGAAGACACTATTAAAAAGTTAAGTAGTGAATACATTTATATAACAGCAAAGGCTGATAAAACACAAGATTATACAATGACAAGCACAGTGATAACAACAGAAAATGGTAAAACAAAGGTTACACTAACAGGATTGTTTGGAAAGTTAACTCTTGATCCACTTACAAAATATTATCTAGTTATTCCTGCAACTGTTACAGACATGGAAGGGATAGCAATAAAAAGTACAATCGTAGGATTTACTACAGATGGAACAGTCATTGAGGATAATAAAATAGTTAAGCTGGACGTAGACAATACAATAATAACATCAGGAACTACAGTTGCATCTGCTGTGGAAGTTAATGTAAATCCAAAGAAAATAACACTATTAACAGAAAAAGATCTTATGGGTCCTGATGATAATGCCAATGCTGTAAGACTTTGGGAAGAAAATGGAACTATTACTGGTAAATTAGTTAGCGGAGTAACAACCACAATAACTGGTAAGGTGGTAACTCTAGATCTTTCAAATGCAACAATAAAAGAAAATACCACATATAAAGTAGCAGTTAAAGGTTGGTTAACAGCTTTAGATGGATCAGAACTTGATAAAGATTATACTTTCTATTTCAAACCAGTTGCTAAGGTAGTATTAGCGCCAGCTGTTGAAAGTATTAAGATTGTAAGCAGTAAAGGAACTGTTGACTTAGTTGACGGTACAAAAGATGTAGTCAAAGATATCGATAAGATAGAAATCCAATTTAATAAGTTGATGAATGAAGATACTATCAAAAAGGGATATAGCGAATACATTTATTTGACAGCAAATGCTGATAAAACACAAGATTATACCTTTACAAAGACAGTGATAACAACAGAAAATGCTAAAACCAAGGCTACCTTATCGGGATTCTTTGGACAACTAAACCTTGAACCGGCAACAAATTATTATTTGGTTATTCCTCAAACAGTTAAAGACACAGAGGGGGTGCCAGTGACAAAAACCGTTGTAGGCTTTACTACAGAAGGAATAGTTGGTGAGAACAATAAAATTGTTAAGGTAGATGTAGACAATGTAATAATAAACTCAGGAATCACAGTTGTTTCTCCTGTGGAGGTAAATTTAAATCCAAAAAAAATAACCTTATTAACAGAGAAGGAACTTCAAGGACTTGACTTTAATGATGGGGTTGTAAGACTTTGGGAAGAAAATGGAACTACCTTTGGAAAATTAGTTGCTGGAGTAACAACATTTATAAGTGGTAAAGTAGTAACCCTAGACCTTTCAAATGCATCAATAAAAGAAAATACTGTATACAGAGTACAAGTTAAGGATTATTTAGAAGCTACGGATGGAGCCTTACTTGATAAAGAGTATATTTTCTATTTCAAACCAGTAAATAAGGTTATTGATGTAACAAAAGGAATAGTATCTATAGAAGGAAATAATATTATTAAAAAAGATGATGAATCTAAACTAATAATAAAAACAGATGTTCAGAAAATGAGTTCTATGGAATTTGTTCTAACTTATGATGTAGAACAGTTAAGTGCTGTAAAAGCAGAAGTTGTTGAAGCCTTAAAACATAAGGATATAACAGTTACAGTAGAAAAAAACGTAAACAATCTTGAAACTGGTAGAATAATATTTAGCGCTAAATTTGAGGGTGATATTGCAGTAACAGACTTAATGAACGTAACATTTAAATCATTAAAGGGTGAAAAATCAACTATTAAATTCGGCACAATAAATTATGTTAAGGATAATGTTCCACAAATTGCTAGAGGTAGTGAACTTATAGTTATGGGATTGACTCTTGATTTAAACAATGACGGTAAGGTTTCTATTTTAGATATTATCATGGTAACTAGACTTATTGGCCTTGATTCATCTAGTGAAGAGTGGGAGCTTTATAAGGGAAGAGACATAAACAATGATGGAAAAATAGATGAGTTAGATGCTGACATAATTGCAAGACATTTAGGCGAAATAGTAAAATAAGAGAGAAGGGAGTACCCTTTCTCTTCTCTAAAAATTAAGGAAGAAGGGATAATATTGAAAGAAAAGATTATATTTTTTATTCTTTTAGCTATATGTTTTTGTCCGTTTATAAAGGTTAATGCAGAAGAAATAGTGAATTACAATATTATAGTTAAGGAACTGCCTAGCAATAAACTGCAAATGGACTTCAATGTTTCGAATTTTAAAAAAGTATTTGGCACCCAGGTATACCTGAAATTTGATAGTAATGTACTAGAAGAAGTTGAAACTTTAAAGGGAAACGTCATAGTTGATGGTGACTCAAATGTTAAAT
>CALJTN010000275.1 GCA_937976175.1 uncultured Clostridiaceae bacterium
TCAAAGGTAACCTTCATTTTAAGATTTATTAATGCAGCTACAGCATCAAAAAATCTTCCCATGCTGGAAGTTTCAATAGAATTTATATTATTCTTAAGCATAGTAAGTATAGTTTTTATACTTTTACCCGGAATACTTGTAAAAATATTTGTATTAACTTCATCTCTATAGGCTTTAAATAAGTACCCAAGAGCCATTTTCCAGGGCTCTTTAACCGCGGAATCCCCACCAGCCATTTTTACATAATTTAAATGGCCAGCTCTTTCAAACCCTTCATAATCACAAACTAAAAATTCACCACCCCATATTTTACCGTCAATGCCAAAGCCCGTTCCATCAAAAGCTATACCAATAATCTTCTCATTAATTTTGTTATCTATCATACAGCTTACTACGTGAGCATGATGATGCTGAACTTCTACTTTCTTTCCTTCTTCCTTTTTAGCAAAGTTTGAAAGAAGTAAATCTGGATGCATATCATAAGCTATAAGCTCTGGTTTTATATTGTATAAACCCTTAAAGTGCTTTACATTATGATTATAGTTTTTATAAGCTTCTAAGCTATCCATATCACCCATGTGCTGACTTAAAAAAGCAAATTGTTCTTTGGATATACAGAAGGTATTCTTTAAATGTGAACCATAGGCAAGTGTTTCTTTAATGTCTTCAATTATAATAGGCATTGGCGCATACCCTCGTGAACGTCTTATTACTCTTTCTTCACCTAAGATAACTCTCGCTACTGAATCATCCACTGGTACATGTATATCCCTATCATTTAATAAAAAATAATCAACAATATTATTTAATTTTTCAATTGCTTCTTCATTTTTATATACTATTGGTAGTCCACTTACATTTGCACTGGTCATAACCAAAACATCTATTGTATCATCAAATAAAAGATGATGAAATGGTGTATATGGAAGCATAACGCCAAGCCTATTATTGTCTGGTGCTATATTAAAAGGTAACCTATTATTTTTTACATCCAATAGAAGTATTGGTTTTTTAATACCCCTTAAAATCTCCTCTTCAACTTCATTGACTAAGCAGTATTTCTTTACGGTATCTACATCCTTTATCATAAGAGCCAAAGGCTTTGATGGTCTTGATTTTCGCTGTCTAAGCATTTCAATAACGGGCTGATTTTTACCATCACATGCAATATGTAACCCACCTAATCCTTTTATACCTATAATCTTTCCACTTTTAATTAAGTTCTTAACTTCTTCTATTGGGTTCTCAGTTACAATTTCAGTTCCCAACCTATCCGTAAGATATACCCTTGGTCCGCAGACTTCACAGGCATTAGGTTGCGCATGGAATCTTCTATCTCTAGGATTTTCATATTCCCCGCTGCAGTGAGGACACATTTTAAATTTTTCCATTGTGGTCATAGGTCTATCATAAGGTAATTTTTTTATAATTGAGAATCTAGGACCACAATTAGTACAGTTCGTAAAAGCATACTGATATCTTCTATCTTCACTATTTTTTATTTCCTTTTCACATTCCGTGCAAGTTGCAACATCTGGTGATATTAATGTTATTGTTTTATGACTATCATCACTTTTTTCTATAGAAAATTCACTATAATTCTTTACCTCTCTATTTTCTATAGTAATATTGTGTACCTTAGAAAGCGGCGGTGCTTCACTTCTCAATTTATGTAAAAAAAGTTCAATGTGATCGGGCATTCCTTCAAGGTCTATATACACACCTTCTGAAGTATTCTTCACCCAGCCTTTTAACCCGTTGTCCACCGCAATATTATATACAAAAGGTCTAAAACCTACACCTTGAACTATTCCTGTAACTACAACATATTTTCTACATATATGCTTCATGTTTTTTTCTCCTTCGTGCAAATCTCCTGTTGTGTAAATGCATAACTCCTAAAGTTATTTTAATTTCTTTCTTTTTCTTTCAGCAAAATATACAATCCATATTGCTATTTCATAAAGTAAGGTAATAGGCAGAATAATAACAGCGAAGGTCAACATATCCCCTGCTGGTATAAAGCTAAGTTCAATTGCTACAAACCCTACTATTAAATATTTTCTGTTTTTCCTCAATATCTTAGAGTTTATGATTCCTACCCTACCTAAAATAACCAAAACCAAAGGTATTATAAACATTATTCCAATAACAAGGCAAAAGACTGCTATAAAACCCAAATACATGCTACCTGATAAAATTGGTGTCATATAACTTTTGCTATAACCCATGAGGAAATCTAAAGCATAAGGTAAAAGCATAATGAACCCAAATATTGTACCTACAACAAAAAATAGAGTTAGAATAAATATACTAAAATATACAAACGGTTTTTCTTTTTTTGTTAATCCTGGAGTTACAAATGCTATAGTTTGATAAAATATTATAGGACTCATACAAACTATACCTACGAATACAGCAAGTTTAAATCGTGTTAAAAAACCTTCAGTGATTGAAAAAAACACCAGTTGTGACTTAGAGCTACCAAGTGGTTTTATCATAATTTCTATTAGTATCATTATCTTGCTGTAAGCTATTACTGAAGCCATCATAACTGAAGTTAGTGCTATTATTATCCTTTTTCTAAGTTCCTCTAAATGCTCGGTTACTTCCATTTCTTTTTGTTCCACATTTTCACTCTCCAGTTAAAGCATCATCTGCGATGCTACCGTATTAATTCTCGTTTCTTGTCACCTTTTTCAAGAATGAATATCCACCAGATGCTTATCTCATACAGCATCATCATAGGTAAAGATACAATCATAAGAGAGAAAGCATCCGGTGTAGGTGTAATTACTGCTGCAATGATAACTATAAGTAAAATAGCAATTTTTCTTTTATTTGAAAGATCCTTAGATGTGACAATCCCAATCCTAGAAAGTGATATAAGGACTAGCGGTAATTCAAACACTCCACCCAAAGCTACAAGAAATATTGTTGCAAAGGAAAAGTAACTACTTCCACTAATTGTAGGCTTCATAAACTCTTCACCACAACTGAGCAAAAAATTAATTGTAGTTGGAAGAACAAGGGTATATGCAAATATAACCCCCGCCCCAAAGGCCATAATTGAAAAAGGAAGTATGACAAAGTAAATCATTCTTCTATTCTTTTTCGATAATTTTTCTGATGATAGAAAAACTATCCTATATGTTATAAATGGAAGACAGACTACAATTCCCCCTACAATAGCTATCTTCATCCTTATCATTACTCCGTCTATTGGTGTCAGAAAAAACAATGGCATGCTATTTAGTGGCTTAGACAAAATGTCAATTATATAGCCTGAATTAAAGTAAACAGCTGCGGATGCCAATATTATTAGAACAGTAAGTCTTATCAGCTCATTTCTATATTTTTCAAGTGTATGTACTACCCCAACAATTTGTTCACTTTTGATCATTTTAATACCTCATCTATCTTACTTTGTATTATTATCTTCTTTACTTTCATTAATTACTTCATCATCCTTGGTGAGTTCTCTGGAAGCCTTTTTAAATTCATTTAATGCCTTACCTATAGATGCTCCTACAGAAGGAAGTTTACCTGGCCCAAATACAATTAAAGCAATCACTAGTATTATTATTAATTCTGGAAAACCTAAACTTGGCATAATATTCACTCCTCTTAATTTCTATTTTGTTTATCTACTTTTTTTGCTTTCTACTTTTTCTTTAACCCAATTACATATTTCATCTAGACCATGATCCTTTGTGCATGAGGTTTCAAATACTAAAGCATTGGCATTTAAGGATTTTATATCTCTATAAAACTCTTCTTTATTAAAGTTAGTAAATTCTATAAGGTCTATTTTATTTAAAATTACTACTCCACTTTTCTCAAACATCAGTGGGTATTTTAAAGGCTTATCATTTCCTTCTGTAGTACTTAATACAGATACCTTTATGTCTTCACCAATTTCAAACTCTGCAGGACATACTAGGTTCCCAACATTTTCAATAACTAAAAGATCTACACCATCTAACTCCAAAGAATTTAGTGCTCCTTTAATCATCTCTCCATCAAGATGGCATGCTCCTCCTGTGTTTATCTGTACAACTGGTACTCCTTGGGCTTCTATTCTTTCTGCATCTTTAGTAGTATAAATATCCCCCTCTATAACTGCAATACTAACTTCATCCTTTAGCTTTGCAATTAGCTTTTCAAGAATGGAAGTTTTCCCAGAGCCTGGTGAACTCATTAGATTAATAACGAATATCCCTTTTTCATCTAATACCTTCTTATTTTTTGCTGTTATCTCTTCGTTTGTCTGAAGTATATTTGTTACAACTTTAATTTCTCTCATTTTTTAATCTCCTTCAATAGTATTAATGTATAGCTCGTATCCACTTAAAACATTATCACAAAATATTTTACATTTAGGGCATAATTTATTAAAATGATCTATCTTAAAACTTATATTACAACTGTTGCATTTAGCTGTTGCTTCAACCTTTTCAATAATAAGTTCAGCACCACAAGCTATGGTATCTTTTGAAACAGCATTAAAAGCAAACCTTAAGGAATCCTCATATACTCCTGAAAGCTCTCCTATTTTTAAGGAAACTTTATTTACTTTTTCTAAATTATTTTCAGAGGCCTTTTCACAAACAATGCCTACTACATTTTGAATAATAGAAACTTCATGCATAGCTATTCAACATTTAACTCCTTTTTTATTAGTTAATCGGCTGTAATTCTTTAATTAAAAACTCTATTACTTTAGACATTTGCTCCTTTACTATTTGTGACAATTCCATATGAAAATATATTTCTGATGGTTCTACTCCAATTATAGTTACTTCCGGATAATATCCCATGAGATTAATATCTTTAAGCAAATCTAATATCTGAACATCATGCAAGGATGTATTAGATTTTATGTACCCACCTAACTCTTCAGGGGTTACTTTATAAATTGTTCCTGGCTTATGTCCACCCTTTAAACTATCTAATATGATAACTCTTTTATTCTTTATAAAAACATCCATTAAATCAAATATAAAGGTTCCTCCATCTATAAGTTCAACATTATAACGGCTACCAAAGTCTTCATTTTCCAGTTCTTTGATTAGATGAATACCAATACCATCATCCCTTAGTAAAAGGTTCCCTATTCCTAACACAGCTGTTTTCTTCACTTAAGTAAACCGTAGGGATTAGGAGTTGAAACAATATATTTGGATTTCAATGTATTTTCTGCATCAATTATGTGAACTGCACAAGCTGTGCAAGGATCAAAGGAATGCACTATTCTAATTAACTCAACAGGATTGCTGATATCTTTTATTTGTACTCCCATAAGTGCTTTTTCCAAAGGACCTACTTGTCCACTTGAATCCATAGGTGAAGCATTCCAGCAAGTAGGTGTAACTACCTGATAATTTTGAATTAAGTTATTTGCATATTTTGTATAGTGAACTAATGCACCTCTAGGAGCTTCTGTCATTCCCATACCTTCTCCAGTCTTTACGGTTGCTGTTTGATGCATAGTTGGATTATATTCTTGTGTTCCTGGAACTAACTGATCTACCCATATAGATAAAGCATTTGCTATTTTTTTAGATTCTAACATTCTTGCTACATGCCTATCCATTACGGATGTACCCTTTCTATAGTCTCCGTTTATCCACATTCTAGCCAGTGGACCAGCTTCATGTGGTATTCCCATATATCTAGGTGCTTTAATCCAAGAATAAGCTTCGGCTTTATCAAGTTTAGGACTTGTAGTAGAAGCTTTTACACTTAAAGGTTGACTATCTTCATACCAAGCATACTTTGAATCCTCTGTAACCTTTTCAATATCCACACTTAAGTATTGACCATTAGTATACCTTCCACTTCTGAAAAGCATTTTTGGTTCACTTCCACCATCTGTTTCAAAGGCGCCAAAGGTAATAAAGTTTCCATAACCTTTACCTATATCAAAGTAATCCTTGTACACTGATGCTATCTTTTGAACATCTTCATAATATTGATTATCTATGAAAGCTTTTACCTGTTGTAGTAATGCCTTATACTGACTTACCTCTACTTCAGTAGGAGTTTTAGTCACTCCTCCTGGCATAATTGACATTACATGCGGTATTTTACCTGAAAATACTGATACCATTTCGTGAGCTTTACGTCTTATCTCAAGAGCCTTAAGATAATTTTGAAATATCTTCTCTCCTGCAGCTTTAGAAAATCTCATATCTGAATTAGCATTTGTATACCAAGGTGACCTATCAGGCCCTTTTATAAAATCCATTAGGGTTAAATGGTAAAAATGAAGTATATGATCTGATAAAAAATTACCACCCTGTATAAGATTTCTAAGCAGTCTGGCCTGACCAGTTGGTCTAAAATTCTGCGAAGCTTCAATTGCCTTAACTGAAGCTACGGCGTGAGATACAGGACATAATCCACATATTCTTTGAGTTATATGAACTGCATCTCTAGGGTCCCTTCCCTTTAGTAGATTTTCAAAGCCTCTAAACATATTTCCTGTACTCTTTGCTACTATAACCTTTTTATTATCATCAACTTCAACTTCTATTTTCATATGACCTTCAAGTCTGGTCACAGGATCAAGCTTAATCGTTGTCACATTACCCCATCCTCATCTAATTAATTATTTGTATATTTTGTTAAATGGAAAGTTTGGATTAGAACATCCTATACACATATTTCCTGCTCCCAGGCAGCCTTTTGTATTGGTCCAGTCCAGTCCCCAATATTTCGTATAACAGCTTACTCTTGTTTCATCTTCTTTACCTTTGCAACCCAATTCATCAAAACAACTACCACAAACACCCAGTTTACTAGTCTTACTTCTTCCTTTTAATGGGCAGTTATTTTTTCCATCCACACTATCGTGCAACTTTTTTGTTGAATATAATGACAGTGGCCTTTTTTTAGAATCCTTTGTTATTGTTTCTCCAATTAAAAGCTTTACAATTGTTTCTCCAATAATATAAGGATGAACAGGACAACCTGGAAGATTAATAATCCTACTGGTATAATCTGACCCTAATATTCCTTCAACTGAGTTTACCCCTGTAGGATTAGTTCCTGCTCCAGCAACGCCTTTGAAAGACGAACAAGTTCCAATTGCAATAATATGCTTTGCTGTTAGGGCAAAATCTTTTAAAGCTTGAAGCGCTGTTAATGGTTTACCATTCTTTTCTCCAATTACACAGTGTATTCCATTCTGAACTGTTGGTATTCCACCTTCAACTATGAGAATATAGTTACTATCATTTAATCGTGTCTCTGCATCAAGTATTTCCATTGCTTCTTTGCCTGAAGCTGCCATTAAAGTATTGTGATATTTTAAGTCAATACTGTCTAGTAATAGTTTATCTACAGTAGGGACTTCATCCACATTATTCTGAACCATATTTAAGAAAGATATAGTACATCCTGAGCATCCTGCTGCTTGAAGCCAAATTACCGGTGTATATTTTAAACTAGCTATAAACTGTGTAGCTTTTGTAACTCCCATTTCTCCTACACCTATAGCCACACCAGAGGCTAGCATCCATTTAAGAAAGTCTCTTCTCGTTATCTTCATATAAACTTACCCTCCTTTGTTTTAAGGTTGTAAGAAATTATTACAATAACTAGTAATAATCTCTTACATATTAATGTTAAATATTCTTACTCTTTTATGTTCCTATTCTACTGATGAATTTAATGCTTGTATACTTTTATTAATGAAATTAATTTTTGTATAACACTTTCTATTACTTGGAATCCTGTAATATTGTCTATCCACTTTCCGCTAAAATCTTTAACATAAACTGCTCCACCGGAAACTATTGCATCAGTGATTTCTCTAGTATTTGATGGGTTATTAGCATAAGCTAAGTCAAAGGCCTTGTTTCCAATTACTACCGTACCCTTAGGCATTGAATCTATTGCCTCTACATATAGTTTCTTATCTGTTATAATATAATCACTGTTATGCATTATGACAAATTCTACATATCCATCAACATCCACCTGTAATTTACTAACTATCTCTTCAATGTTATTAGTAATATCATTGTAGTAGTATATGCCCATGTTGTTCTTATCTTTGTTTAATAGCCATTCTCCGTCAAGTTTAAGCCTTACTGTTGATTTTCCTGGAAGTTGTCCATTTTTCCCAAAGGTTGCTACCATAACATCAGCAGCCTTTACTTTGCCCTCTATTGCTACTTTGTTGTTAGTTGTTGTTTTTTCAAGTGTAGCTACTTTAACTGTCATATCTATGGCTTTCGTATCTCCTGTAATGTCGCGACCTTTAAATGTCCACTGTACTCCATCTTGTGTAAAGATCACAGTCTTATCTGTGTCTTTCATTGCATCAAATATATCTTTTCCAACCTGTTTATTACCTGTAACATCTACTGCTAATATGGACGTACTTGAGGCATTCTTAATATAATCTACAACTGTATTTACATCCGTATTAGGTAGTACTATAGGGGATGTTGGTGTTGTTGGTGTTGTTGGTGTTGTTGGTGTTGTTGGTGTCGTAGGTGTCGTAGGTCCAGTTGAGCCTCCACCATCACTTGAATTTTCTACTCTTCCTACAATTACTATTCTAGTTACTTCCGTAGCTACATTACCCGCTGCATCACTAGCACTGTAGTGAACTACGTAAGTTCCTGCCACGAAGGTGTTAATAGAATTAACTGAAATTCCATTCTTTGTATATGTCACCTTTGCAACCAATCCAGTATCTATATTATCCGTAATTATTACTCCTGCATCTGTGTACGTGTCCCCATTTACTACATTCACAGTGTAATTTCCAGTCAAGGTAATTATTGGTGCTATTGTATCTAATACAGGCTCATCATCTTTATATTCATCGTCTAGTAAATCATTTACATCTTCCATAAGACCAAAACTTAAATCTATATCATATCCATCTACAGAATAATACTCAGATATAGGATCATCTGTCCCACTTGAGACAACTACCATTCTAGTTACCTCTTTAGCTGAATTCCCTGCCGCATCAGTAACATTGTAGTGAATTACATAAGTTCCTACCTCATTTGTATTAACGGAATCAACTGAAATCCCATTTTTTGTATAGGTAACACTTGCAACCAAGTCAGTACCTTGGTTACCCGTAATTACTACTCCTGCATCAGTGTACGTAGATCCAATAAATACTTTTTCTATGGCATTTCCGATTAATTTAATTAGTGGTATGGTTGAGTCTACTCCATCCGTAGAAACTACACTCTGAAGCTTTACCCTAATAGAACCAGTTTTTGTTCCAATAACAATAAAATCGCCATCTCTACTTCCAACGAAAGCATCAGATGTTACAAAGCCTTCTGGTTTAGTTCCAATAGATTTAAAGCTCCTATTGAGATCGTTTGCCTCATATAAATCAACCTTACCTTCTTTTTTAGTTAGAGCAAAGAGGCTACTTCCTTTTCTAACTATGGTTAGAACATCATGTTCATATAGAATTTCTCCTGAAAGTTTCTCCCAACTATCCATATCTTCAGTAGTTCTCCATACTCCATCTTTACTTCCTAAATAGAATGTATTCCCCTCTGCAAAAAAACTCTTAACTTCTCTTCCTAACTCAGTTAATCCCTGCTGTAGTTTAAAACTTTGCCAAGTTAATCCATTATCAGAAGATATGTATACCCCTTGCTTTTCGCCCATACCAACATATAATCTAGAGTTATAATTATAGATCACTTTACCCTTAATCTTACCACTAACTTCTGGTAATCCTTGAGATCTTTTTGTCCACACTGCTCCACCATTATCTGTGTAGTAAACACCTTTATCAGCCATGACAATAAATATTTCATCTTTACTTAATAAAAGAGCTGATTCTACATTTACACTGATATCAGGTAAAGCATGCTGGGACATTTCCCAAGTTTCACCTTTATTACTTGAAATATAAAATGAATTTTTACCAAAGGCATAAACTATATCTGATCCAGGTGCTAAACCTATAAATCTAAACTCTCCAGCTCCTGAAGCTTTAAGTTCCCAACCTTTTGAAAGTTTAGTTTCCTTATCTAAAACATATAGCTTACCACTTTTAGTTCCTGCAATATATCTATTACCATTATTTAAAACCGTTAATGCTTTTACTTCTTCTCCTGTTAGTGCACCACTAATATTGTTCCACTGATTAACATCCCAATCTTTCGCAATCTTTAATAATCCTTTTTTATGGGCAACATAGAAATATTCATTACTAAAATCTACATCGAAAAAATCATCTACAAGGGTTAAAGATTCAGGTTTATTAGTGAAAGGCTTCAATATTCCTTCTTCATAATAATAAATATTTGAATTTGCTACTTCTTTGACTATAGAATATAGTACATTATTTATGTATTGTAGCCTTGCCACTTCCTTATTTCCTGCTGTACCATTAATTCTAATCCAAGGTTTTTCATCAGCCAAATCTGTATACCACACGCCATCCTTAGTGGCCATATAAACAATGCTACCTTTTATTAATAAATCTCTTGGCTCTTTTCCTCCATCCGTAAGACCGGAGTTTCCTTTTACTGCAGTCCAAGTAATTCCACTATCTGAGGACATATATATGCCGCCCTTTTCTTTTAGTCCTGCATAAAGTTTCCCATTAATTGACCATACATTTCTTATCTTATATTCATTAACTCCACTTTTAATAATAAATGGTAGATTTCCATTAAGCTCAACCCAAGATGCTCCGCCATCTACAGTTTTGTATATTCCTTTTTTATCAACTGTTAAATATAATATATTTTCATCTTCTGCCCATAAAGAGTCTATATTATTAGATCCAATATTGTCTGGAAACTTCTTACCTTCATTTAAAATACTTACCCAAGTTTCTCCACCATCTCTGCTTATATAAAATGCACGAGTACCCTCTTTTCCGCCTACTAAATAAATGGTCTGGGTTTCTGGAACTCTAATAAGCGACTTAACTTCTGGAATCGCTGAAAGTTTAGTTGTCCATAATCCATCTGATCCCAGCATCCTTACATTGGATTTCTCAGAAACTTTATTTACAAGTATGTATTTATTATCAAAAGCTAAAGTATGTGTTGCATGTAGATTATCATTAGCCATTTCCTGCCATTCTAGTATTTTAGGACTAATATCAATGATTTCTGGTGGTTCAATTACATCCAAATCGCCGCGGTTTATAATCACTGTATAAATCTTTTGTGACATTCCACCTTCTGCTGTTATAAGGATGTTAATAATATTTTGTCCCTCGTTAAGGTTTACAGTATTCACTGTTCCACTAGCTTGGTCAATACCGTTTATTTTCATGGAAGCTTTGTCATCTTCTAGGGTAGCAGTAATGTCAATAGCCGTTGTATTGTTTTCCACAGTTAATGCATATTCCATAAGGCCACTAATAAAAGTCGGATTAAGAACTCCTGTGCTTAACACAAGATTTGTCAAGTTTGCGCTGCTACTCTTTTGTATAGATACAAATTTACTCATGACAGGATTGTTACTAGATATTGTGGTACCATCAGCAAGCCTTCCATCACCATTGTTACCCCATGCCCAAACCGACCCATCATCTTTTATGGCTAATGAATGGTCGTTTCCAGTAGCAATTTCACTTACTGAACTAAGATTTAAAACTTGAACTGGCGAAGTTCTATTTGTAGTTGTACCATCACCAAGCCTTCCATTACCATTGTTTCCCCAAGACCATATCGTTCCGTCGCTTCTTAGCGCTACGGAATGATCAGCCCATGTTGCTATTTTTACTATTTCAGATAAACCCGAAACTTGCACAGGTCTAGTTCTAGTAGTTGTTGTACCATCACCTAGCTGGCCACTTCCATTTTTACCCCATGACCACACCGTTCCATCTGATTTTAGCGCTAAGGAATGTTCCTTTCCACCAGAAATGGCAACTACATCTTTTAATTCAGAAACTTCAACAGCAATAGCACTACCAGTAGTTGCACCATTACCAAGGCGTCCCGATTCATTATTTCCCCATGCCCATACTGTTCCATCACTCTTAATGGCCATAGAATGCTGATTACCTGTAGCAACAGCTACCACATTAGTTATGCTAGAAACTTGAACTGGAGCGCTGCTATTTGTCGTTGTATCATTACCTAACTGTCCTTTATCATTCTTACCAAAGGCCCATACTGTTCCATCTGACTTTAAAGCTAAAGAGTGATCTCCGTTGGCAGCTACGTGAATTATATCTGTTAATGATAAAACCTGCACAGGGCTAGTTCTAGTTGTTGTTGTACCATCACCAATTTGGCCACTTCCATTTTTACCCCATGCCCATACTGTTCCATCACTCTTTAATGCCACAGCATGATCTGTACCTGTTGATATATGACGAGCCTCAGAAAAATTTGGAATGGCCGCTTCTATGGTTCCTCCTCCAAGCTGACCAAACTGATTTTTGCCACTTCCAAATACCGTTCCATTATCTGCCTGAAATATTGTAAAGCCGTTTCCACCAGAAATACGTGGATTCGTCATAAAATCCTTTATTTCACTTGCAAAAACCTGATTTGCAAAAGTGAAGCTAAAGGATAAGTTAAATAGCATAGCAAATACCATTATGTACGAAATTATTTTGTTAGACTTTAAGCTTTTAATCATTTAACTCCCTCTTTCCAGTAATGATTTTCATTTTCACCTAATGATACTATAAATTGATAATAAGTGTCAATATCATTTATCAACATCATTTCCTTCTTCAAATGTTTTTCTAACTAATTTCAAATTAGCTTACAGCATTAAACCAAAATCTTAAGGAATCCTCATATACTCCTGGACGATCTCCTTTTTCATTAGTTTAATAACTTCTGGAAATTTTCTCTTTTATAGCTTTTTATCTTTTCTGGTTTTATAAGCCAGTTACATGTAATCCTCCCAAAATCACAAGTTACATATTAATATAATCTCAATTGGTTATTTGTGACTTAAGTATTTATAAAATATTACTATAGTTCATGATCTATCTTTCAATGTGTAATATAATTAAATTGTACAATATTATGGTTCAAGTGATTGTTAAATACAATAAAATCCAGCAGATAATATTCTACTGGATTTGTTATTTGCATTTAGTTAAATCCTAGTTTTTCAAAGTATTGTTTATTATACAGTATTCTTTGATCCCTAGGTCTAAACTTTGCAGCCATTTCATTATGCTCATAGGCTAATTTAAAATCTCCTAATCTATCGTAGCATAAGCACAATTGTAAATGCGGCAACCAGGTCCAACAAGCATCATAAAAAAAACCTAAGCTATCTTTAGGTTTCTCAGATTTAGTAGCTAGTTCATACCAAAAGGCTGCACTACTAAAGTTCTTCTCCTCTAAAAAAGATAATCCTACTTTACAACATGCCTCGGCTCTTGGCTTATCATACTGAAAGCTTTTAAATACATACTTCCGTGCTTCTTCAAATTCATTAATCGATAGATAATAATCACATATATTACCACAAACCCTTATATTATCCTCAAGCCACCCTT